>CALHTA010000107.1 GCA_938038645.1 uncultured Thiotrichaceae bacterium | reverse complement strand
CAAAAACCAGAGCCGCAAACGGCAACAATTTCATTGGACTTAGAAGATATCTTTGAAGGTGCGAGCAAACGAATTCGTATTCAGGGTGGGGATAGTGTACAGGTTAAAATCCCTAAGGGAATCGAAGAGGGCAAGAAGATCCGCCTGACTGGAAAAGCCTCCAATGGTGGGGATTTGTTGCTGCAAGTACACATTAATAAGCATCCAAAATTCCGTGTTGAGGGTAAAGATGTGTATATAGACTTACCTATTGCCCCTTGGGAGTCTGCGCTAGGCGGTGGTGTGACCGTACCCACTTTAGGTGGTAGTATTAAGTTAACGATACCAGCGGGCACTAAGTCTGGTAGTAAAATGAGATTGAAGGCAAAGGGAATGCCTGGAAAAAATGTTGGTGATCAATACGTGGTGTTAAAGGTTGTTACGCCACCTGCTAAAACTGACGAACAGCGAGCGTTCTATGAGCAAATGCAAGAGCTGTTCGAATGGGATCCCCGTGAAACATAAGCAAGTATCTATTGAGTGGTGAGATGAAAGGGTTATTTAGAGTTAGGCGAAGTATTAATAAGGTATTGGCTGTCATAGTCACATCTCTAGCTTTGCTGTGCTCAAGCAGTAACGTAATGGCAGCGCTGCCAAGTTCTGTGAACGGTGTGGCTTTACCCTCGTTAGCTGATATGCTTGAAAAAGTGATGCCTGCGGTTGTTGATATCGCAACAGAGGGAAATCGACCTTCTAACGGTCAGTCACAGGGAAGTTATCGCCGTCTTTTTGGGGCAGAGCTTCCTGAAAGAGCAAGAGGCACTGGTTCTGGCATCATTATTGATAGAGTGAATGGTTATATCGTTACCAATGCTCACGTTATTGTTGGCGCATCAAAGATAAAAGTAACACTAACGGATGGACGTGAGTTCGAGGCTAAAGTGGTCGGCACTGATACCGAAGCGGATGTGGGTGTTTTGCAAATTAAAGCAAAGCGTCTAAGTTCAATAGGTTTAGCAAATAGTAAAAAGCTACGCGTGGGTGACTTTGTAGTCGCCGTTGGCAATCCGTTTGGTTTGGGACAAACAGCAACATCAGGAATAGTCAGTGCTTTGGGGCGTTCTGGTCTAGGTATAGAGGCCTATGAGAATTTTATTCAAACTGACGCACCGATCAATCCTGGTAATTCGGGTGGGGCTCTAGTTAATTTGCGTGGCGAGTTGATTGGAATCAATACCGCAATATTGGGTGGACGAAGTGGTGGAAGTGTTGGTATCGGCTTTGCTATCCCCTCGAACATGGTTAGAAACATTAAAGATCAATTGATCCAAAATGGTGAAGTTATACGAGGCCAGCTAGGTGTAGAGATTCAGAATCTTACGCCAGAGCTGATGAAAAAGTATGGCCTAAAAAGCTTAGAAGGCGCGTTAATCTCACGTGTGGTCATCGACTCGCCTGCTGACCAAGCTGGATTAAGAGATGGTGATGTGATCGTGCAAGCTAATGGCAGTCGTGTCAGGAACAGCGTTAGTTTGAAAAACATTATTGGTAACTTACGAATCGGAGCAATGGCCCCAATTGAGTTTATTCGTAAACAAAGTGCTCTAATCACGGTTGCAGAAATTAATAAAGTCGATAGCCGAAATGGTTTTCGTTAGAGTATTAGTAAAAACCGTTTCCCCGATAAAAAAACACAATGATATTTGTTGGTGACAAACGGTATTTAGTGTATTAAGCTTTAGTTGTAGGTCGAGCAACGCTTTGCGTAAAAATTCAAGCGTTCAGGTTAAGTTAAGTTTCACTGATACTTTATGCGACTTATGTAGTACAGGTTTTCCGCTGTACGGGAGAGATAAGTTATAGATGCTTAAGCCCGGTGTCTTTATTTCTCTTAGCGGACGCAGATTTGGTGTCCCCAATCCAGATCTGTTCTTTAGCCCATACAATGGACCCCCTGTTGTTTGGGCTTTTTTACGTCTGCCGTTTCTACTATTCCTCAGTGACTTCAATTACATTATTTTCAGAAAACCAAGTGCTAAGCTGGTTAGCAAGGTCACTCACGCCAATCTTCTTGAGCGATGAAAAGGCTTGGACTGATGTCGGTAGATCGTATTCTTTTAGTGCTTTGCGCGTTTCCAGTACTGTTCTAGTAACAAGACCATGCTTCAGTTTATCTGACTTATTTAGGATGATGTGGGTAGGGAGCTGACGAGCTTCTGCCCAGCTCAACATAATGTGATCGTAATCGCGCATCGGGTGACGAATATCCATAATGATTACCAGCCCCGCCAATGTCGTTCGCTCGGTCATATAGCTTTCAATGAACTGCTGCCATTCCTTTTTAATTTTCTCAGGCACTTTAGCGTAGCCATAACCAGGAAGATCGACTAGCCGATTGCCATCCGGTAAATCAAAAAAGTTGATTAACTGTGTGCGCCCGGGTGTTTTACTGACACGAGCCAGCCCTTTCTGCTCACATAGGCAGTTGAGAGTGCTTGATTTTCCAGAGTTTGAACGACCTGCAAAGACAACTTCAAGGCCAGTTTCTTCGGGTAGCGTATTGCGAGTGGTTGAGCTCGTTAGAAAGCGGGCATTGCGGTAAATTGAACCCATCGTGAATATCTCTTTTTTGCGCACGGAGTTTTGCAGATTATATTTAAACTATGTTATAAACTGCGCCTAGTTTACTATGCGTAAGTCTCGGGTATAACTCGACTTGACGCACTGAATATTTGAAGCGCTACAGACTAGGCGGGCTAGTGCCGTTTTGCAAGTGTTGTATCGCTCTGCACCAAGGGTGCAATAAAGAATTTTATTTTGGATTGGAGCAAGTAATGAAAAAAGCATTGGTATTCGTTTTCGCTGGCTTAGCGATGATTGCATCAGCGGTAAGTTATGCCGGTGGTGATGCTGAAAAAGGTAAAGCACTCGCAGCCTCCTGTGCTGCCTGTCACGGCGCTGAAGGTGTCAGTACAAATCCAGATTGGCCAAATCTTGCCGGCCAAGGTGCTGGTTACCTTGCAAAGCAGCTCTACGACTACAGAACAGACAAGCGTATCAATGCGGTCATGAATGGTATGGCTAAAGGGATTGCATCTGACGAAGATGTTGAGCACATTGCCGCATATTTTGCATCACTTCCGGCTGCAACTGGTGAAGCAGAAGAAGAAATGGTTGAAGAAGGAACGCTAATTTACAAAGGCGGCAAGACATCGACTAAAATTGCAGCTTGCGCATCATGCCATGGTCCAACCGGATCAGGTGTTGAAGCAGCAAAGTTTCCTAAGTTGGCCGGACAGCACAGCAAGTACATTGCTGCACAGTTGAAAGCATTCCGTTCAGGTGAGCGCGCTAACGATATGAATCAGATGATGCGTGATGTTGCAAAGCGTATGTCAGACACTGATATCGAGAAGGTAGCGGGCTATATTGCTGGTTTGCAGGACTAATCAAGTGATCTAATCTTATTTTTATTTCAAATTGATAAGATTTGGTTTAAAAAGGTGACCCTAGTGGTCACCTTTTTAGTTTTTGCTGCATCCAAGCATAGAACTTTGGGGTATGATAATAGTCAATAAAAATTAAGTTCATACAGGGAAATACTAATGAATAAACATCTAACTCTAATCGGGTCGGCTGTCGTATTAAGCGCTTTCGGTTTAACAGCTTGCGATTCAGCAACTGCTACAAACGAAAAGAAAGTTGTCGAAGTGGCAAAGCCTGCTGTAGAGCAAGTGGTCGAAAAAGTTGCTGAAGCACCCAAAGCTGCTGTGCAGGCTGTTGTTGCGACGGCTGCTAAAGTTGAAACTGCCGTGACTGAGACTGCAACAGAAGTTGCATCGTCAGCTGCTGCTGCCGCTCCAAAAGTTGAAGCCGCTGCTGCTGCAGTTGAAACAGCCGCTGCAAAAAAATCTGAATTTAAGGAAGGTCAACATTACTTCGAAATTTTCCCAGCGATGCAAACGGACGCTGTTGGCGGAAAAGTGGAAGTGGTTGAATTGCTATGGTTGGGTTGCCCACATTGTTTCGCGCTTGAGCCAACAATCAAAGAGTACAAAAAGACACTTCCAGACTACATCGACTTTAAGCAAGTTCCTGCTATGTTGAACCCTAGATGGTCAGCGGATGCCAGAACGTTCTATATTGCTGAAATTTTAGACCCTAAAGGCACCAAGAAGTTAGTTGATAAAGTATTCAACGCAATTCACGTTCAGAAGCGTGCGCGTATGGCCGCACCAGATGTTGTTAAGCGCTTTATGCTTGAGCAAGGCATCACTGAAGATGAGTTTGAGAACGCTGCGAACTCAATGGTACTACAGGCTAAATTAAACCGTGCTAGGCAGGTAAGTGCTGACTCTCAAGCTCAGTCTGTTCCGACATTAATCATCAATGGTCGTTACCGTACTAGCCCATACGCGGCAGGCGACGAAAAGAAGATGGTCGAAATCGTCAACATGCTAACTAAGAAAGAGTTCGATAAGAAGTAATCGAGATGCGTCAGTTAAGTTTAATAGACAAGTTACTAGCAGAAGTTGACCAGTCTATGCGCACGGTATATGCCGTCGCGCCGGCATCGACTCGCTCTGTAACGCCACAAAATCTTACGGAGCGATCCGACTTAACTGACGAAGAAAGAAACAAAGCGGCCAGTCTCATGCGCATTAATCATGCGGGTGAGATTGCTGCTCAAGGTTTGTATCGTGGTCAGGCAATAACAGCTAAAGATGATCACATCAAACAACAAATGGCTGAGTCTGCAGCCGAAGAAAATGATCATTTGAATTGGTGCGAGACACGTTTAAAAGCGCTGGATTCACACAAAAGCTACCTGAGCCCACTGTGGTATTGGGGGTCTTTTAGTATTGGTGCAATAGCCGGTGCAGCGGGTGACCGCTGGAGTCTTGGTTTTGTAAAAGAAACTGAAGATCAGGTCGGTCAGCACATTGCAAAGCACTTAGAAAAGCTTCCCGAAGCCGATGTTGCTAGTCGCGATGTATTGTTACAAATGCAAGCTGATGAGCAACATCATGCTGACGTGGCGGAAGCTGCAGGTGCAGCTAAATTACCATTCCCAATTCGTAAACTATTGATGCCATTAACCTCAAAGGTTATGACGGGGCTGTCAGCGAAAATCTAAGTCAGCTTGGATTTTCATCCACTGTCCTGATAATTCCATCTTCTGCCTTATCTATTTCCTTAAGACTTGTTCTGACATGAAACACATGTGCCGTTGCCGCTTTCATCGCCCATTGTGGTTGACGACCTAATATTGCATTGTAAATTTGCCGATGATGTTTATCGATTTGCTGCTTGATATGGTCACGATGACTGAGGTTGGATAATGTGACTTGTACAGATTGCAGTGTTAGCCCTTTCAAGCTGTTTAAAACGTGGATAAGGACAGGGTTGTGTGACGCTTCTGCGATCGCACGATGAAATGCGTGGTCCAACTTGGCGTTCACTAGCGCATCTGATTTTTCCAGCGCTTCAATGGCTTTGGTTATTTGATAGAAGTCTTTTTCCGTTCCACGTTCAGCAGCCAATTTCGCAGCTTGTCCTTCCAGTTGCTCTCTAACTTCAAGCAAGTCGTAAAGTGTTCTTGAGTGATCCTGAAATAAGTGCATCAAAACACTTTCATCCGCCACAACAGGGAGGATGTCAGACACGAACGACCCCTTGCCGTGCTGAGTTTTGATAATACCTCGTCCGTGTAGTTCTTTGAGGGCTTCTCTAACTAAAGACCGTGACACGCCAAGCTTTTCAGTCAGCTGTCTTTCAGAGGGAATCTTTTGCCCCGGCTTATAGTCGCCATCAAGAATTAATTGCTCCAAGCGATGTGCAATGCCTTGAGAAATGGGCGTAGATTCAATAAACATGCCCACATTGTACTGGTAGGACCAGTTGGAAACAATGAGCAAGTTGCACACCAATAAACGTTATCAGCTATTGATTTATATACCTTAGATAAAAGTGTGAGCAAAGCAATCTAAATAAACTGGTCATACCAGTTGAATCAAGTTTGGACGACGTTATTAATAATGAGTAACTTAGTAACTGACACCGTTCGTCCAGTAGCAGATTGATCGAGATTATCGCATGGGTCTAACGGTTCTACTTAAATGAAAGTCTTTGGAGGAACTCATTTATGAGTACTAGTTCATTTGGCGGCGCTCGCCGTACATTCATTAAAACTGCAGCAACTTTAGGTATTGCAACAGCTGTTGCAATGACTTTGTCTACTGCGGCAATGGCAAAAGCACAAGTCTGGAAGATTCAATCTACATGGGATGCAGGTACCGTTGGCTATACTCTTTTTGAAGAGTGGGCTAATAGTATGGAAGAAAAAACCGGTGGCGAGATTGCATTTAAAGCATTCCCAGCAAAAGCGGTTGCAGCAGATAACAATGCATTGTTTGACGCAGTCCGTAACGGCGTTCTTCAGGGTATGAACCCATTCACTTTGTACTGGTCAGGTAAAATACCTGCGTCAGTATTCTTATCATCCTATCCAGGTGGGCCAGACCAGCCACACCAGTGGGACACCATGTTCTACTCGCTAGGTATGCTTGAAAAGACGCGTGAAATCTATAAGAAATTCGGCCTTATGTACGTTGGCCCGATTCATCACGATGCAAACATCATTCACTCAAAGAAGCCAGTATCTAGCTTGGCAGATATGAAAGGAATGAAAGTTCGTCTTCCGGGTGGAATGGTTGCTGAAGTATTCCAAAAGTTAGGTGTCTCAACTGTTGCAATGCCAGGCTCTGATATCTTCCCAGCGCTTGAAAAGGGAACGATTGACGCGGCAGACTATGTTGGACCCGCAGTAAACTATGATCTTGGTTTCTCACAGGTGACTAAGTACATCCTGTTCGGCCCTCCAGGGGTTATGTCTATCTATCAGCCAGTTGATTTGATGGATCTGACAGTTAGCTTGCGTGCATGGAACAAAGCCTCTGAGAAAGCGAGGGCAATCATTGAGTCTGAAGTCCGTAACTACTCGCAGCATCACTTCCTAACGATTCAAAAGCGTAACTTTGAAGCGTTGGCTAAGTTCAAAGAAGACGGCAGCACGGTTACTCGCTTGAGCCAAGCAGATGTTGATACGTTCCGTAAAGCAGCAATTCCAATATGGTACAAGTGGGCGAACAAAAATGCCGATGCAAGAGCAATTTTTGATCTGCAAATTGATTACATGAAGAATGATCTTGTCGGATACATCTCTGATAAAGACATAGAAGGTATGGAATAAACCGGCCTGTTGGACTCTGTGCGGAGCTAATATAGCTCCGCACATCTATATGAAAAGGCAATTAAAATTGCCAAATAGCTGCTTGATTTGAGGTTGTGGTATGGATGATTTGGAAGCGTTTAGCTTTGTAATGCCGCATTGGGCTTACTGGGGTTGGTTAGCCATAATGCCGTTGATTATGATGGGTTTAGATAAGCTATTCTCAAAAGATGAGCCGGAAGTTGATGCGATTCCACCGGACATAAAAGAGTTGTTAGAAGGTGAAGACCCCAATGCCAAATACGGTTCCCTAGGTAACGGCTTCACTCGAGTGTTTGATTGGATAAGTGAGCACACCGGTATCTTTGTCGCATTCTGGACCGTCAATGCCGTTTGTTTCTATTTTTTCGAAGTCGTGATGCGTTACGTTTTTAACGAGCCTACTATTTGGGTTCATGAGTCATCCTATCTTTTGTTAGGCATGCAATATTTATTAGCCGGAAGTTTTGCACTGTTGCACGGTGCTCATGTTCGGGTTGATGTTATTTACAACTTCCTACCCATGCGCGGTCGCGTTGGTATGGACATATTTACTTCAATGTTCTTCTTTATATTCGCTTTAACGCTGACATCCACTTCTTATACGTTCTTCTTTGATTCTTACGGAATGAATGAGACGACGGTAGAAGCTTGGGGTATTCAGTATTGGCCGGTAAAAGGAATGATGTTGCTAGGGTCGGCACTCTTACTAATGGCAGGTGTTTCTAAGTTGATTAAAGACATTCAACTATTTATTCGAATG
>CALHTA010000106.1 GCA_938038645.1 uncultured Thiotrichaceae bacterium | reverse complement strand
TGATCATTAACGGTCACATGTGCTTTCAAGTCGCTCTCAGGATTACCAAACTGGTAGGTCTCATCATTCTGTTGAAGCGTCAGGCATCCGTGCTCCATCTTAGACAGAAGCTTCAATAATACTTTTTTGGCCGTTCCATCTTTCCAGCCAACCTTTACAATACTTGCTACCCCAACCGACGAACTATCCATTATGTAATTTCCCTTTTCTTTTTAACGTAGGGTACATATTTAATACCCTTAACAAACAACTTCAGTGCTTCCCAATGGATTCCAACAACCGTGCTGACAGTCATCGCAGGCACTCGTAGTAAATTCTTAATCAATGTTTTTGAGTTTAATGCTTCCCTTCGCATGCTGAAGGTGGCATCAAACAGTTTTTCTGACTCTCGTACGTTATCTATATTTAAATACAAAGTCTGATTTAGCGGCGTAAACCGCCAGTGATATTGCATATCCTCATTCATAAATGGAGATACGTGAAACTCTTTATCCATCACAACATTTTGTCGTGCATCCACTAAGTAACAGTGACGTTCATTCCAAGGCGTGTTGCTGACTTCAGCGAGGAGGTATTTAAATTCCCCCTCCTGATCGTGGCAGTAGTAAAAATTCACCGGGCTAAAGTACATACCAAAACAACGTAATTGGCCTAGCAAAACCACTCGACCCCCGTGAAACTCACCACCGAGCGACACTACTTTGTCCCATACTTTTTGTTTGGTTAACTTACCTTCACCACCCAAATAGTCTTGGTGGCGAAAGCTTAATACAGCACGTTTTTCCACCCGAAACCAAGGACCAAAGCTTAAGCCGTCATCTAGCTCGTCTAAGTCGAGCGAGAGCAAGAATAACTTGTAGTTGAACTCATGCGACTTCGGACTATACCGACGATGCCTTACCCAACCGGAGTAAATGGCGCTATTCACGCACTCGCCTCAAAACGCTTACAAACGTCAATCGCACTTCGCACACCATCTTCATGAAAACCGCTGTACCAGTAGGCGCCACAGAAGTGTAAATGATCGGTACCACAAATCTCTTGGCGACGCTGTTGTGCAGCAACCATGCCACGACTAAAAACGGGGTGTGAGTAGTTGTAGGTTCCCAGCACTTTTGCAGGATCAATCTCTTGAGTTTTATTAAGGGTCACACAAAACTGAGGAGCGCCTTCGGGCAGGCACTGCAAAATATTCATACTGTAAGTAACTGAAGCCGGCTGATCTCGACTGCCTGATAAATGATAATTCCAACTCGCCACCGCTTGGGGAATTTCTGGCAGCAGCTTTTCATCCGTATGCAAAATAACTTCGTTCTCGCGATACGGAATATTGGATAGAATTTCTTGCTGTGCTAACGTGGGCTCGTCAAGTAGCTTCAAGGCTTGATCACTGTGACAAGCAAAGATAACCTCATCAAAACGCTGGATTTGCCCTGATTCAAAAGAAAGCATCCAGCCATCAGCATCCTTTTTCACCTTAGTGACCGCTTTTGATAAATGGATGCTGTCTTCGAAACCACGAATCAGCTTTGGAATATACTGTTTTGATCCACCTTTAATTGAGAACCATTGCGGTCGATCTGAAACATTCAACAGACCATGATTATCGAAGAACTGAATAAAAAAGCGCACTGGGAATGACTCTATCTCGCCCAAGCTAGCCGACCAGATCGCAGCGCCCATCGGTAAGATATAATTTTCAGCGAAGTATTGGTTAAAATTTTCTTCTTTTAAAAACTCACCAACCGTTTTATCGCCATCAATATTTCCAGCCTTATTGAGCGCTTTGCAGCGTTTATTAAAGCGCAGTATCGAACGTATTAATCCCCAAAACTTAGGTTTAAAGAGATTACTTTTTTGTGCAAATAAAGTGGCTATTGAGTTTCCATTGTAAACCAAGCCCGTACTTTCATTAGTAACACTAAAGCTCATTTCAGTCGGCTGATAATCAACCCCTAGAGCATCCATCAACCCTTGAAAATAAGGATAAGTGCGATCATTAAACACGATAAACCCAGTGTCTATTGACCAAGGCTTTCCATCTTTCTCAACGTGGATGGTTGCCGTATGACCACCGATGTAGTCATTCGCCTCAAACATTGCAACCTCATGATTTCTGGATAAGTTATATCCGCAAATCAGACCTGAAACACCTGAACCAATAATTGCTATCTTACTCATTTAGTCACTCATTCTTTTATTGTACGTAACGCCAGCCAATGCTGAATGGAATGGGGTAACTTTCCTAATAAGCCCAATAGGAAAGTAAATAATTTAGGAGTCGTCACATGATGCTTACGCTTTGCAACGCCTTTAATGATTTCTGCTGAAGCTTGCTCCACTGAAATCCTCATCGGCATTTCAAAGTCATTTTTGTTGGTCAGCGGCGTTTCCACAAAACCAGGGCTGATCAAACTGACAGCGATCTCATATTTCGCTAAATCGACTGCTAAGCTTTGAGCTAGGTAAGCAACAGCTGCCTTACTTGCGCCATAAGCCTGCGCACGTGAAAAAGGAAAGAAGTTAGCACTCGACCCCATTAAAGCTAACTGTCCGCCTCTCGGTATTTTTGGTAAAAAGGCCGCAACACAGTCTGCTGTGCCTAAGACATTGCTGTTAATTACACGGCGGAACAAAGCGGTATCAAACTGCTTAATGTCATCCATGTACTCGCAGGTGCCTGCATTGAGAATAACTAAATCCAGCGCCTTATCAATTTTATTGCTAGCCGCAGTGATTTCTGCCTGATCACTCATATCAAACGCAAGGCTAGTGATATTTTCATGCGCTGAAAGTTTATTAAGCTTAGCAGCATTTCGTCCACAAGCGATAACTGACCAGCCTTGTGCTGCATAATCAATAGCTAATCGCTCTCCGATACCAGAAGTAGCCCCTGTTATTAGCACCGTTTTCATGAGACCGCCTTTTTCTTTATCAAGCGGATAGCGGAGCCTAACAAGGGTATGTTTTCATAAAGCATCTGCCCCATGTCTGCATAATCACGATGGTAAGTCACTTTGCCGTCAAACTTGAGGTGGGTTACTCCATCAACACTGATGTTTTTGTTTCCGCCTAGTTTTGGGTGAGCGTAATCCATCTTCCAGCTGAGGTATGCAGATGAATCGTTGCTTTGCACGTCATGGATATCAAATTTGCAATATTCAAGATTTTGATACATGCCTTCGAAGTACTTTTCCAAAGCGTCAATCCCTTTGATCTCATGCAGCGCATCAACGAAGACAACATCGTCGCTATAAACATCCCTTAACAAATGCATATTGTCTTTATCCAGCGTTTGATACATCGCGTTGAATTTTTCAACAATTTCTGGTGTCATAACCTTCAGTCTCGACAGCGTGCCGCTTTACGGACACAATGGATTTAAATTCAATAACCCTAGTTTTTCACAGGCAATGTCAAAGCAACGTGAAGGCAGGAAATTTAAAGGAAATTGTTTTGCTGAAAACCGGCATCAATAACAAACTGGTCCGCGCATTTATAATACAGATGCTATTTATCAGTGTAGTCACTGCCATGGGGGTTTATGTCGCCGCGATTATTGTTGAACAGGTGATGGTGCGCGCGGCGCTAGAAGATGAGGCGGCTCATTACTGGAAAGCGCTAGAAGCTAATTCAAATCATCCCACACCCAATACCGATAACCTTCGAGGCTACAAAGCGAATATAAGCAACCTCACTAGCCTACCCGCATTTTTACAAGATAAAGTGCCCGGCTACGACCGTGTCAGCATGCAAGAGCGGCAACCTATTCTTTACGTGGAAGATAAAGGCTCCGAGCGCTTATTTTTACTGTTTGACGAGCAAAGTGTACGCTCTCTCTCATTCTACTTTGGTGTTGTTCCGCTAAGTTTAGTGTTGATCATCATTTATCTCTCAGCGTGGTTCGTCTATCGTTACTCGCGTAAGACGCTATCCCCGCTTATCTCGCTAGCCCAAACCATGCGTCACTTTGACTTGAGTCAACATAAACTCGACTCTTTGCAACTTGAAGACTACACCCACAGCCGTGTTGATGATGAAGTTCGCATACTCGCAGATTCCTTAAAAGAATTTACGCAACGATTGAAGAAACAGTTACAAAGAGAGCGAGAATTCACGCACGATGTAAGCCACGAACTGCGTACTCCGCTTGCCGTTATTAGAGGTTCTTTAGAAATTTTAGAAAAGCAAAACCCAATCACCCCGATACAACAGCGGGCGATAAAACGCATGCAATCCACGTCTAACGACATGGTTTCCTTAATTGAAACGCTATTGGTGCTTGCAAGAGATAGTGACACCTCTGAACAACCCACCGAGCGTGTCGAAGTGAATCAGCTGATACCGTTACTAATCCAACAAACCAATCGTACTCACAACGCCGATCAGCACGTTAAGTTATCCCTAGTGAATGATGCTGAGCTGACGATCCTGGCCCCCTCACAGGCCGTTAATATTGTCATTGGAAACCTTCTGCAAAACGCTTGTAACTACACTGAACAGGGCGAAATAATCGTATCAATTAATGAACAGAGGGTGACAGTAAGCGATACGGGTGTTGGTATTGCCGAAGACGCAATAGAGCGCATCCAACAACCCTTTGAGCGCTCTAATGAAGAAGTGGCAGGTTATGGTTT
>CALHTA010000105.1 GCA_938038645.1 uncultured Thiotrichaceae bacterium | reverse complement strand
TACCTAACTTAAATTTACTCCGGGCATTTGAAGCGGCAGCGCGTCATCGCAGTTTTACAACGGCTGCTGATGAGCTTTCACTGACGCCTGCGGCAATTAGTCAACAAGTAAGAGCGCTTGAAAATAACCTTGGTTTTTTGTTGTTTGAGCGCTTGCCCCGTGGCGTGGCATTGACCCACATGGGAGCAGCTTATCTGCCTCCAATTCGCCAGGCATTTGATGATATATCGGCATCAACAGCTGGCCTCTTCGGCTTGAAAGGAGAAAGCTCGGTCAAACTAAGAGCTCCAATATCCTTTTCTATGCTTAATTTGGCTGCACGCCTTGCACGCTTCAACCAAGAATATCCTGACATTGAAGTTCGTATTGGATCTTCGCTATGGGCGGATGAAGTTGAAGCCGAAAGTTATGATATTGACGTGCGGTTTGGTGACGGTAATTGGTCAGGCTATCATGCCGACCTTTTGGTAAACGAAGGTTGCATCCCAGTGTGTTCCCCAGACCTTGACCCCATGCCTCATGACCTTGAAAGTATGGCTCAAGGCAAGCTAATTTCAGTCATGGGGAATGAAGGGGCTTGGCTGAGTGCAATGAACATCAGTGGTTTAAATGAGGTCAATAATAAGCGCGTGCTTCGTGCGGATTCGTATCTTGTGGCAGCTGAGCTCGCTTCGGCAGGAGTAGGGTCAATGTTAATGTTAAAAAGCATGGCCGATTTCTACATTGAGCAAGGTCGCCTAATCAACCCTGTTGATTTTGAATTGCCTGTTGTTCAGTCTCACTACCTACTACGCAAAGAAGATCACCGTAGAACAAAGCCTGAGATTACTATACTGCAGCAATGGCTAGTTAATGACTACCAGCAAAACACTAATGAAGAGTAAGTTTCACTGGTAAAGCTAAAGCATTAAAAAAGGCCCTTTGTATCTTATACAAAGGGCCTTCAAACTTGTCAGTCAACGGCATTTATTCTTATTGTTTTAATTCTTATTTTATTTTGTTACCGCCTAGCCCCTAGAAGCTGATGTCTATTCTACAGTGCTGTACTGAACGATTTATTAACCAAAGCGGTTTAATTAATGTCATTTTGTAACTAAATAGTTTCTAGTACAGCTCGTGTTAAGTTAGATCGCTATTGGTAGCAATAACTTCAAAATAGTCATTAATTCAGCCAATAAAAGCGCTTACTCTACGATGACTAAAAACTTATTTTTCTTACCTTTCTGAACTAGAATAAACTCGTTATTCAATAGGTCCTTTTCAGTGATGGTACTGTCTTCGTTAACCTTTTCCTTATTGATACTAATGCTGTTCTCTTTCAAGCTTCGTCTTGCTTCCCCCCGAGATGACAATATCTCCGTATGATCGGATAAAAAGCTAATCATATCTGTCTCTTCGGCATCTCTTGTAAAGGTGTAGGTAGGAACGCCTTCAAGCACTTCTAAAAGCTCAGACTTACTAAGCGTCATCAAGTCTTCTTTACTACCTCTGAACAATGCTTGTGAGGCCTTAACCGCTTGCTCATAGGCTTTTTCACCATGAATCATTACTGTGACAGCCTCTGCAAGTTTTGATTGCAAAGCGCGCAAATGAGGTGCCATTTCATGCTCAGCAATAAGTTGTTCAATCTCTTCGAAAGGAATTAATGTGAAGCGTTTAATAAATACCGCCGCATCAACATCAGAAGTGTTTAGCCAGAACTGGTAAAACTTGTAAGGGCTGGTTTTTTCAGGGTCTAGCCAAATGTTCCCGCCTTCACTTTTTCCAAATTTAGAACCATCCGCTTTTGTAATGAGAGGGCAGGTAAATGCAAAAGCTTCGCCACCGCTCATGCGTCGTATTAGCTCTGTTCCCGCAGTAATGTTTCCCCATTGGTCTGAACCACCCATTTGCAACTTAACGCCACCGTGCTTGTACAAGTGGTAAAAGTCATAACCCTGAATCAGTTGGTAGGAAAACTCAGTAAAAGACAGGCCTGTTTCAACTCGGCTTTTGACCGAGTCTTTAGCCATCATATAATTAATGGTGAGATGCTTACCCACATTGCGCAGGAAGTCGAGTGCTCCCATGTCTTTAAACCACTCATAATTATTTTCCATGCGAGCAGGATTTTCAGGCGCATCAAAGTCTAATAGTCTTTGCATTTGTTTGGCAACGCCTGCTTGATTGTGCTGCAACGTTGCTTCATCTAGCAAATTTCTTTCAGCGCTTTTACCTGATGGATCGCCAATCATACCGGTCGCCCCACCAACAAGGGCTACAGGTGTGTGTCCGTAATGTTGTAAATACTTCAGTAACATAATCGTGGCTAGATTACCTACGTGCATAGAGTCAGCCGTTGGGTCAACGCCAACATAGGCCGCTATTTTCTCGCGTCCAAGTAACTCTTTTGTGCCAGGCATTATGTCCTGAATCATGCCACGTTGTTCTAAGTCATCGATTACATTCATGAGGTGTGTAAACCTTGTCTAAACTAAATAACGGTGAACTTTGCCGCGATTTGCCGCAGCTTTCAAGCGAGTAATGGCATTCTTAAGTATCTTTGTAATCTACAGGACATAAAGTGTCATTGAAAATTTTATTAAACTGTTGTTCTTAAAGGGTTTTATCGATTAATTTAAATAAATGAGCCTTTTTGTAAGTTACTTGCGCATAGCTAGATAAGTGTTTAAAAAATACACTATTAATCTTCTATATTTCATTAATTAAAAGGATTTAAGCGATGAAAATAATTTTGACAGTGATGTTAAGCGCATCATTCATTGCCACCAGCGGTTGGTTGGCCGCTGAAGGTGGGTTGATGAAGGCTATCGGCCAAATTGATAACTCCCCAAAAGCGCTTGTCCTCGTTAGTTCAGTAAGCCAACTCTCACCAAAAAAACACATTCGTGAATTACATGGTGACATCGTTCAAACACGCGAAAAAAAATCACATAGAAAGTCTAGTTTGGCTAAATTTAAACAGGCACTAAAGATTCAAAAGCAGAAAAGGTTGTTAGGTTTGTCGAGTAGAAAAAATGTAACTTCTGCTTACTAAAGCACTAATTTAAAAAAGTTTGATCAGGAAATCCAAGGAGAGTAACAAAATTTAAAATTGGCAATTAAAGTGGTGTTCTGCTTTTGGTGCCATACACGAAGAGGCTAAATGTTTTAGCACTCTGTTTTTCATTAATAAAAGGACTTATACAATGAAAATTTCAATTACGACTATTGCAATCTCAACCCTACTAGCGGGTAGTTTATTAACTTCTACCGCTTCTGCTGGCGATCTTACGGCTGATCGTGAAGCCAGAACATTACGAATTGAAGCGTTAACACAGGATGTGGCCTCAGGTCGGTTAACACGCTCTCAGAAAATACTGGCGCAATTAAAAATTGCCAGTCTTGAGGCTGAAGCAAGAAAACTACGTCGTCTTGCTGATCGCCAAAGAGACAAACAAGCCGCACTAAAAAGACGCGGACTGTCCTACTAAGCCAAGGCAGTTAGCACTTAATAATAAAAATAAGATTGAACCCTCAGAGTTTCTGGGGGTTCGTCATTTCAGGTATGATGAAAGCTTGAATTTAAGCGGGCTTAATCTATGCCAAAGAAAATATCTAACATTGTGATTCTCACCGGCGCAGGAATTTCTGCGGAATCAGGCATCCAAACTTTTAGAGCGAGTGACGGGCTTTGGCACGATCATCACATAGAAGATGTCGCTACACCTGAAGGCTTTGCTGCCAATCCGTCACTTGTGCAATCGTTTTATAATGAGCGGCGTCGTCAACTTAAAGACCCATCAATTAAACCGAATCCTGCACATTTAGCTTTAGCTCGACTTGAGCAAGAATGGCAAGGGAATTTGTTACTGGTTACTCAAAATGTTGATAACTTACACGAACGAGCCGGCAGTAAAAATCTGATTCATATGCATGGTCAACTTGACCAAATTAGGTGTAGTGAATCCGGTGCGGTGTACCATTGGGAAGAAGATGTTGAAGCGACTCATGCCTGTAGCTGCTGTGAAAAACTTGGAACCTTAAGGCCTAATATTGTTTGGTTTGGGGAAATGCCTTTTTTAATGGATACGATTAATGAGTCACTCGTTAATTGTGATCTATTTATCTCTATCGGGACTTCCGGTAAAGTTTACCCTGCAGCTGGCTACGTTGAGTATGCTAAAAGTATTGGTGCTCAAACAGTTGAGCTAAATCTTGACCCTACAGACAGCAGTTCTGTGTTTGATTTATCGATTAATGGTAAAGCTGGAACGATATTACCTGCATTTGTTGATGTCCTGCTTAAAACCGGTGCAATTCCTCAGAACAACAGTTTTTAGTGAGTGTGATCCATGAATGATGTAAAACCTCAAAACCAATCAATTATAAAAGTCTGGGATTTACCAATTCGTCTATTTCATTGGGGATTAGTGGCTGCAGTTGCAACGTCTTTTATCTCAATGGAACTCGAAAACATGGAGGTTCACGTGATTAGCGGGGCCTGTGTTTTAGGATTGCTCATTTTTCGATTATTGTGGGGCCTTTGGGGATCATCGACTGCTCAGTTTCACCGATTCATTCCATCTCCAAAGGGATTGATTCAGTACCTCAAAAAGTCAGATTCTGATGGCCGGGTGACCATTGGCCATTCAGCGATAGCCGCACTGTCTGTAGTCGCGATGCTAGTTGCGATAGGCTTTCAAACTATCACAGGTTTGTTTGCTGATGACGATGTTTACACAACCGGCCCGCTGATTGAATATGTAGAAAGCGAAACTAGCGAATGGGCAACGGGATGGCATGCCACAAATTCAGAAATCGTCTTAGCCTTAGTTGCGCTGCATATTGCCGCGATACTATTCTATAAGTTTGTTAAAAAGCAAAGTTTAGTGAAGCCGATGATAGTGGGGAGCCGGGTGTTAGATAATGAAGAGATGGTAGTTGAAAACCCTTTGGTTGAGCGATCATGGGCCTTATTCATTCTGACCGCAGCAGTTGCTGCCGCGATCCCTTACGTCTTGTTTTATCAGCTCTGATATAGGCTTTAGTGTCCTGCTACCGCTAGTGTCGGTACCAAATGTAGTAAGTAGCCTTTCCCAACAAAAGTAAGCTTATAACACGGCTCACCGTTCTTGATCTCTTGCTCTAAAATGCCTTTATCGATTAGAAATTCCAATGCACTGATGGAAAGCTTGCCAAGCTTAATCTTGGCCGCAATTTCAACTTGTGTTGCCATTCCTTTAAGGGAGTAAACCGCTTTCATAATATCCGCATGAGAGTCGGATATGACGGGCATAGGGCCGACATACCTTGGGAATTGATCATCGGGAAACTTTCCATAAATTGATGAATAAGATTCTTGTATTGACTGAATATCGTCTTCTTTGTCACCGGTAATTTGGTAACTATGAAAAACGCCAGATTCTTTGATTTTATAGTCGACTTTGGCAAGAAAGATTGGCAGGCCGGTATCTTGGGCAACATGATAAAACCCAGTTTTCCATTTATTTGACTGGCCACGGGTCCCTTCTGGTGTAAATAAGAAGAAGATATCTTGAGTCTTATGGCGGTCTACAAATTCTTTAATCAGCGCGACTTGACCACGACCACCAGTAGAGCGATCTATGGGAATAGCGCCCAACCACATAATAAACGGACCGATGACAGGAATGCGGCACCAGCTATCTTTGATAGAGAAGTAGATTTTCTTATCAAGCAGAATGGCTGCCCCCAAGGCATAAATGAAATCCCAGTTTGAAGTATGAGGCGCAGCAATCGTTACGCCGGCCCCTTTGGATACTGAGTTGGTTGTTCGCCATCCAGTGATCTTAAACCAGAACTTGAAGAAATATTTGAGGATGTATTTAGTAATGACGCCGTCAAAAATTGTCTTATCACGTATTTTCAGGGTTTTCTTGGCCATAAAGAGTTTGCCTTGTCATGACTGTTGAATATGAGTCAGCATACCATGTGGCAATTTATCAATACTGAATAAGTATGATCTCATCATGATTAAATTGCCTGGCAATACTTATGCACGTTGTCACCTAGCTTGAGTGCTTTTCGGTTTAGGTTTACGCCGCCTAGGTGGCTTAGAACCTGCTGGTTGGTTTCGGTTATTTGCTTTACCGGATGGTTTCGGCTTTTTTGGTTTCTTTGGATGGTGCTGCTTCATCCCAAACATAGAAGGTGGTACATCATGAATAGGTTCAAAACCATCAATGAGCTTCCGATCAAGCTCTTTATTGATCAGCCGCTCAATATCTTGCAACAGCTTGATTTCATCAGCAGATACCAACGATACAGCCAGCCCCGTAGCACCTGCCCGACCCGTTCTACCTATACGGTGAACATAATCTTCAGATACATTGGGTAAATCAAAATTAACAACATAAGGCAGGTCTATGATGTCGATTCCACGGGCGGCGATATCGGTAGCGACTAGGGTCTGAACGGCTCCACGTTTGAAGTCAGCCAGTGCTTTGGTTCTGGCGCCTTGGCTTTTATTGCCATGAATTGCAGTAGAAGGGATACCCGCTGCGTCTAGCTGCTTAGCAATTCGGTTTGCGCCATGCTTTGTTCTTGAGAAGACCAGGACCTGATGCCACTGGTTATCTTTAATCAGTTGGGCTAGTAACCCAGTTTTTTGTTTTTTATCAACGGGGCAAATGTATTGCTCGACTGATTCTGCTGTCGTATTGCGTGGGCTAACAGAGATTTCAGCAGGATCATTAACAATAGTCTTCGCTAATTTACGAATCTCTGGTGAGAACGTTGCTGAGAACATTAAGTTCTGTCGTTTTACTGGCATCAGCGCCATGATCTTACGGATGTCATGGATGAAACCCATGTCTAGCATACGGTCCGCTTCGTCTAGAATAAACACTTCAACCTGATTGAAACGAACGGCGTTTTGATTATATAAATCCAACAAACGACCAGGCGTGGCAACTAGGATATCAACTCCTCTACGAAGCTTCATCATCTGCGGATTAATCTTTACACCGCCGAATACTACGGCCGAGCGTAAGGGGAGGTTTTTACCATACGTCGAAATGCTGTCAGCAACCTGAGCAGCTAATTCACGTGTGGGAGTCAGCACAAGTGCTCTAATTTGGTTTGGTTTCGCTCTTTCACCACCGGATAGTTTTTCTAATAAAGGTAGTGTAAATCCAGCGGTTTTCCCTGTTCCCGTTTGTGCGGCTGCCATAACATCTCTGCCCTTTAGGACAAGTGGTATTGCTTGGGCTTGAATTGGAGAGGGTGTGTCGTATCCTTGTTCCTTGACGGCTTCCAGGATAGAGGCCGAAAGGCCCAGTGAGTCAAAGCTCATATTT
>CALHTA010000104.1 GCA_938038645.1 uncultured Thiotrichaceae bacterium | reverse complement strand
GCTGCTGAAGATATCAGCAGTATTCGAGCTTTGAATCAAGATTTTACAACAGGTTCAAATCGCCTTAGTGCGGATGCTCGTGGTGATGTGAGCCCTGCGCAAGCTTTTGCCGCTCTTTCAAATTCACAAAGTACAATGATTAGCGAACAAGACGTTCTTGATGTCAACGTATTCAAAGTGCCAGAACTATCAGCTTCTGATCTGACGGTTGAGACGAATGGAGCCATCTCATTGCCTTTAGTGGGTAGCGTAGTCGTTCGAGGCCTAAGCATAGAGCAGGCACAGAGAAAGATTGCAGGCCTGTTAAGCAAAAACTATATGCAAGACCCAAAGGTAACGGTTACTCGTAAAGAGCAGGCGTTTAAGCGTGTCACGGTTGAAGGTGCTGTTAGAACACCGGGTGTATTCCCCATTAAAGGGCGTATGACTTTCCTTCAGGCGATTGCACTAGCACAAGGTATTACAGACTTGGCAAATGATAAAGCCGTTGTTGTGTTCAGAAATGGAAGACAGTATGGCGTCAACTTAGACCTAATCCGTAACGGACAAGCGCCTGATCCTATCTTGCAGAATGATGACAGAATTGTTGTATTGAAATCTGACAGTAAAGTACTAGAAGAGAAAGTAATTAACTACCTTCCAGCATTGTTATCACCGTTCTCATTGTTACTTTAGCAATAAGGTAAACCGTTAGAATTAGAAATGCCCACTTATTAAAGTGGGCATTTTTTTGGCTTCAGAAAAGCACTATGCATTTAACGGATGCTGATGTGTATTTCATGTCGGCGCAATCCAGGAAGTGCAAGTGGAGCGTCAAATACCGCTGAACGGGCTGCGGAGGTTGGGGTTAAGTTTTCTTGCTTAATCCATTGTAACAGCTGGTCTGCTTTCTGATTGATTAGTCGCTCACTCCTAATTCCTGAAAAGCGAATAACAGCTGTTTTAATTCTTGGAAGCGCATCAAAAGTGATGAGGTTATCGCTAGGCTTGGGTAATGTCGCTAAAGTGTATCTCTCAGGCAAGGCAACAGAGGTTAACCAAAAGCCGTTGATAAACTCTTCGTAATAAGGCGTTGTCAGTTCAACTTTTGAACCGCCCAAAGCACCTTCGTATGAAGTACCACCACTTATCGCTTGCCTTGCAAGATTATCTCCAGAGACATAAGCCGTTAAACGATCGTATCCAGCTTTTGTTGCTTGACGATAATTTCCTTCCGCAGGCGTTTGGGCAATGATAAGAGGCTCATAAAGCCTGATTTCATAGTCACCATCACTATATAAGGTGGCATAAAGTGCTTCCTCACCATAGCGTTGTCCAAGGGCGCTACAGCCGGAAATCAACAGAGATGCTAAAACCGTAAGCAATGTATATTTCATAAACTTTCTACTCAGCAATTAGGCGATCTTTTAGTTACACTGACATGCACAGGTATTTTAATTCTAGGTATTCTTCGATTCCGTGGTGTGAACCTTCTCGACCTAAGCCTGACGCTTTAACGCCACCAAAGGGAGCGACTTCAGTAGAAATCAATCCGGTATTGATACCGACCATTCCGTAGTCTAGGGCTTCTGATACTTTCCAAACACGTGACATATTATTCGTGTAGAAATAAGCCGCTAAGCCAAAGTCTGTATCATTCGCTTGAGCGATCACATCATCCACATCCGTGAATTTAAATAGGGGAGCCATGGGTCCAAATGTTTCTTCTCTTGCGACACGCATAGTTTTATCGACATTGCTGATAACCGTTGGCTCAAAGAACGTTCCACCTAGTTCGTGAGGATTTCCACCGGTAAGGATTTTTGCTCCTTTATCCAGCGCATCCTGTAGGTGGGACTGCACTTTAGCCACGGCAGCATCACTAATCAGTGGTCCCGTTGTGCTTTCAGATTCTAAACCACTTCCAACTTTCAGTTTTTCAACGGCGGCAGTTAGCTTAGCGGCAAAGGCATCATAAACTCCTTCTTGAACATATAGACGGTTTGCACAAACGCAGGTTTGGCCAGCGTTACGATACTTAGAAATCATGGCGCCTTCGACAGCTGCATCTAAATCTGCATCGTCAAATACGATAAATGGCGCGTTTCCACCTAACTCAAGTGATAGCTTCTTTAGCGTTGGAGCTGACTGCTCCATCAACTTAATGCCAACAGGAGTTGAGCCTGTAAACGATAATTTGCGAACGATTGGGCTGCTGGTAAGTACACCACCGATTGCCACGGCGTCGCCGGTAACAATATTAATAACGCCAGCAGGAATTCCAGCACGCTCAGCAAGATCCGCCAGCGCTAGAGCAGAATAGGGAGTCTCAGCGGCCGGTTTGATAACCATCGTACAACCAGCGGCCAAAGCAGCTCCGGCTTTACGGGTGATCATGGCTGCAGGAAAGTTCCAAGGTGTAATTGCAGCAGCAACACCAATCGGTTGCTTCAGTACAATAATGCGCTTGTCTGGTTGGTGTCCTGGAACTGTTTCTCCATAAACACGTTTTGCTTCTTCAGCAAACCATTCAATAAAGCTTGCGGCATAAGCAATCTCACCTTTAGCTTCGGCTAATGGTTTACCTTGTTCAAGGGTCATTAACAAACCTAAGTCATCCTGATTGTCCATCATCAGTCTAAACCAAGTCTGCAGCTTATTAGCACGCTCTTTAGCCGTTAGTGCACGCCAGGCAGGTAACGCAGCATTAGCCGCATCTATAGCAGCTTGTGTCTCTGCTGCACCCATATCAGGTATTGTACCAAGAACATCGCCATTTGCAGGATTTGTAACGGTTATAGTTGAAGCTGAATCAGCGTCAAGCCACTGTCCATTGATGTAGCATTGTTCATGCAATAGGGATGAATCTTGTAGCTGCATTATGATTTCCTGTTAACTGAGGTGGGTCGAATATGCGATGGGATATTATTATAGCTTATGATGCAAGGATAGCTAAGCTTTTGAAACTTGCTATCCTCTTAGCAATTACTCTACTTCAGATAAGTAAGTTGAAATTGCTTCTATTTCATCATCAGTCAATGTTGCCGTCATTGCTTTCATGGCTGCCGTTCCGCCACCTGTACGTGTACCGTCTTTGATCATTTTAATTTGAGCAACTAAATAATCTTTGTTTTGTCCATTTAGTTTCGGATAAGACGAAAGAATGGGTTTTTTCCCCTCGTCGCCGTGGCAGGTCATGCACAGTTTTTCAGAATATAGTTTCTTACCATCTTCAGAGGCGATTGCTGAAGTAGAGGCAATTCCGCTTAGAGATAAACTGACGATTGCTAGTTTTATTGCAGAGCTTAATTTCATTTTTATACCTATCTGATTGTTTTTGAGTTGCAGACTACACTGCTGTTTCAATTAGGATAATCTTCTGAATTGGGGGGCGGGTCAATATCAATTAGGAAAATTGATAGTAATAATCTGAGGAGAATAAATAAAAAAACCTACTGATTCCCGTGAGGAACAGTAGGTTTTTGTGGCGCTCTTAAATTACTCGCCTGCTTCTTCTAACAGGTCTAATATTTGTGTCGCATACCGTCTAGATAAAGTTGTAAAAGTGATGCCTTCATCTGTCGCTTGGTTGAGAGGGCCTGGGGCAGGGTCCATAACAATAGCGATAGCACCCGCAGCTTGAACCAGACTAATGATGTTTTGCATGCGAGCTTTATATTGCTCTTGAGTTACACCATCAAAGAAGTCATTAATACTGCTGCTGATCCAGACATAGTTAGGATTGTTGTTTGCAAGAGACGCTTCCGTTCGAGCTAATAATCCACACAGGCTATGCCCGCCAATCCCTTCATTTATAATGATAGAACCACCGGGCAGTCTTTCTTGTAAACGGTCTTCAAACGGAGTCTCTCCAAAGTGTCGGAACCAACTATCTCCCAATAAAACATGCACTTTATTGGCCTCAATCACAGGAAAAGCCGTACTGAAGGCAAAATCTGCCAAGGCCTTGGACCCCGCTTCATTTGGGTGAGAGGCATCCTTATAAAAATTCCATAAGCTTGCATCGTTTGCCGCAAGATCATAAACAACAGGCTCTTCTAGAGTGATTGAGTTTGTTGTCGTGCTTTTGACTTGTCCAACAAAGTACCGACCATTCGTGCCGAGATAGGTTAGCAATTGTTTATCAACAATCGATACAGTTGAGTCAACGGCTATAACGGTATCTCCAGTAGCTACTGGCGACGTAATGGTAATTGGAAGTAATCCTCCAGCTTCGCCGGGGATAAATGGACCTTCATCAAGCAGCCCATAAGTTAGTTGTACACGAATAAACTTTTTAATTGGATCAGTGTTTGCGTCACAATTCACCACGTCAGTGGTATCAGTGGTATCAGTGGTATCAGTGGTATCAGTGGTATCAGTGGTATCAGTGGTATCAGTTGTGTCTGTAGATTCCGAGCTTTTATCGTCTTTTTTGTCGTCCTCAACAGTGGTGCCTGTCTGCGTAGAAGTGGTGACAACAGTGGTTGGAGCATGATTGGAAGCAGAGGCATGAAATTTGCTGCTGCCGTCTTTGTCTTTATCGTGGTGACATCCTGTCAATATGAGCAGAAAGGATGAGACGATACTCATCGTCAGTAATCTGTTCATGGTGAGTCCTCAATTTATTATTGGTAAAGATAGAGACTAGTGACTAGCGGTCTCATTGAGGCACATAGATAGGAGGAAGGGTATTAAATGTAGGATGGAGGGCACTTGCAACAATGCTCCTCCAGGTCAACGGAGGAGCATTAAGGTTTTACTGGAGGTTTATTGCTGAGCTTCTTCGAACAATTCTAGCAAAGCAAATGCATAACGATTAGATAATACTGTCAGGTCATTACCGCCAAAAGAAGTGCCAACTGCTGGAGCTGAGTCATAAACAATAGCAGTAGCGCCTAGTGCCTGTACTTTTCCAATTAAAAACTGCATTCTGGTTTTATAGTCCGATGCTGATACATCATTGAAATAATCATTGATACTGCTGTTAATCCAAACATATTGAGGAATTTGGGTCGCAACATCTGACTCAAAGCGATTAATCAAATCACAAAGTGTGTTACCACCTATGCCGGCATTAATGATCGTTGAGCCTGATAGCCTTGAATTCAATTGATCTTCGAAAGCGGTTGTTCCCGTTGACTCACTCGTATCAAACCAACTGTCACCCAATAAAACATGCTTTTGATTAGGTACAATAGGGAAAGCGCTTCTTACACCAAAATCTGCAACAGCCTTGTATCCATTGTTATTGGGGTGGGTAGGATCGTGATAGAAGTTTGATATCACGCTGCCGGCTTTAAGATCTGTTTCAATACCGTTTCCAGATGCCACAGTGATTTGGTTTGCGCTGATATCACCTACTTTAGCAACTCGGTTGAATCCATCCGTTCCAAGATAAGTAATGAGCTGGCCAGACTTTAAGCCGATGGTTGATTCTAATTTCAGAATGGTTGAGTTTTGTGGGGCATCTTCAGTGATCTTAATACTGTCTAAACCGCCGACTTCATCATTAATGAAAGGGGTATCAAACATTAGACCGTAATGAAGTTGCACTCTAACAAAAGGGTTGATATCAGTTGCTTCAGCTTCACAGCTCGCTGTGTTAACAGCCACTGTTTCAGTAACCTCATTAGTTTCAGTCGGCTGAGTAGTTGTTGGCTCTTGCTCATTATCCTCTACCGTTTCACTGTCACTCCCAGTTGTATTACTCTGGGTTGCTTCGTTTTCGTCGACCTTAACTACTTTCACGACAGTGACTGGTGCCGTTGTGGAAATGATTACTCCAGTAGCGTTCTGACTCGTCGCACTATTGCTATTGGAAGCAGCACTCGCTGACTGGCTGGCACGGTATGTATTTGATGATAAGTCAACACTCTCTTTACATCCATTTAAGGCGATGATGCTAATGGTTAGCAAGCCCACTGAGAACAAGTTGTTCATTTCGTAAATCCTCTACGTTTTAATTTTTCGTTAAGCTTTCATAAAGCTTAGAGAAGTGTTCTAAGGAATACATGCACGAGAAGGAGAAAGGGTGATGAACGTTTGATGAGAGGATTTTGGCCAAGCAACGAGGTGGAGTAAGGGTCAAATAAAGCCGATTAGAGGAAAAAAGAAAATATTGCCTTAAACCATAGGAAAACTGTTTTCCCATAATGTGAGATGGTATATCATATTGTGAAATTGAAACGCAAATGAGAGAAAGATTATGAGTAACAGAATTCAACAAGGCGGATTACAAGTCGCTGATTCCCTTCATGCACTAATCGAAGGAGACGTGCTTCCAGGTACAGGAATCGACAGCGGCGCTTTTTGGCAATCATTTGAGAGCATTCTTAATGACCTTGCTCCACAAAACAAAGCCTTGTTGGAAAAGCGTGACACCATTCAGGCCAAGATGGATGATTGGTACAAAGATAATGCAGGCCCGATTCAAGACATGGCAGCATACAAAGCCTTCTTAACTGAGATCGGTTACCTAGTTCCAGAAGGTGATGCGTTCAGTATTAACACGAGCAATGTTGATGACGAGATTGCCACGATCGCTGGCCCTCAGTTGGTAGTACCGGTTAACAACGCACGTTTTGCACTTAACGCGGCCAATGCGCGCTGGGGCAGTTTGTTTGATGCATTTTATGGAACCGATGCAGTTTCAGATGCTGATGGCGCTGAAAAAACGGCAAGCTATAACCCAGTACGTGGTGATCAGGTTGTAGCGAAAGCACAAGCCTTCCTAGATCAGGCAGTGCCATTAGCTTCAGGTAGTCATGCAGATGTTGCAGCATACTCTCTAAGTACAGATGCAAGTAAGTTACTCATTGCTACTTTACAAAATGGTGAAACAACTGGCCTTAAAATCCCGGAGCAGTTGGTCGGATACGAAGGGGCATTTAGTCCGTCGAAGTTATTGTTAGCTAACAATGGCCTGCACATTGAGATTGCGATAGACGCTGATTCGCTGATAGGACAATCGAACCCTGCTGGCGTTAAAGATGTCATCCTAGAGTCTGCAATGAGCACGATTATGGATTGCGAAGATTCGGTAGCCGCAGTAGACGCTGAAGATAAGGTACTCGTTTATAAGAACTGGTTAGGTCTGATGAAAGGCGACCTTGAAGATACCTTTGAAAAAGGTGGCAAGCAGATGACGCGTAAAATGAATGCGGATCGTCAATACACAGCAACGGATGGCAGCGACCTCACACTTCACGGCCGTAGCTTACTATTAGTAAGAAACGTGGGTCATTTAATGACAAATGATGCTGTCCTTGATGCAGACGGCAATGAAATTCCTGAAGGGATCATGGACGCGATGATTACTGCAGCATGCTTTATGCATGATGGTGGTGACATCAGTAATAGTCGTCAAGGCAGCATGTACATCGTAAAACCAAAAATGCACGGTCCTGAAGAAGTCGCTTTTGCCAATACCTTGTTTAGTCGTGTTGAAGCAGCGTTAGGTCTAGCGCCGAACACTATGAAAATCGGTGTAATGGATGAAGAGCGTCGCACCACTGCAAACCTTAAAGAGTGCATAAGAGCGGTTAAAGACAGAATCGTATTCATCAATACTGGTTTCTTAGACCGTACGGGTGACGAGATTCACACCAGCATGGAAGCAGGTCCATTCTTGCCTAAAGATCTTATCAAAGGTGAGCCTTGGATTGCGGCTTATGAAGATTGGAACGTCGATATTGGCCTTGAGACAGGTTTCAGCGGCAAAGCTCAAATCGGTAAAGGTATGTGGGCAATGCCCGATGAAATGGCCGCTATGTTAAGCGCTAAAATTGGTCATCCTACGGCCGGTGCAAACTGTGCATGGGTTCCCTCACCAACAGCGGCAACCTTGCATGCAACGCACTATCACCAATTGAATGTCTTTGCTAAGCAGAAAGAATTAATGAATCGCCAGCGCGCAAATCTCGATGATATCCTCACCGTTCCACAATTGGGTGATCTTGAATTGAGTGCTGAACAGATACAAGCAGAGCTAGATAACAACGCACAAGGCCTATTAGGTTACGTAGTTCGTTGGATTAACCAAGGCGTTGGCTGCTCAAAAGTGCCAGATATCAATAACGTTGGTTTGATGGAAGACAGAGCGACCTTGCGAATTTCTAGTCAGCACATTGCAAACTGGTTACGTCATGGCATTTTAAACAAAGACCAAGTCATGGAAACTTTAGAGCGTATGGCTGGGGTTGTTGATCAGCAAAACACGGGTGATAGTGGTTACATCGCAATGACGCCGAACACGGCTGATAGCATTGCATTCCAAGCGGCTTGTGATTTGATCTTTGATGGGACTTCACAGCCAAATGGTTATACAGAGCCACGTTTGCATGCGCGCCGTCGGGAGTTCAAGCAATCAGTAGCGTAAAGCCAGATAGCAAAAGCAAAGCAGGGGGCTCGGTTCAATCATTGGACCGAGCCTTCCTATTGCTGAGTAAGTTGGCAGCCTCAAAAGCTGACTCAGGTATGAGTTTGGCTGAGCTGTCAGCTGAATCAGGCTTAGCTAACTCCACGACACATCGTCTACTGGCTAGCATGAAGCAGTTGGATTACGTTGAGTATGACGCAGTGCTGGGTTTATGGAGTGTTGGGGTTAAAGCCTTCTCGGTAGGCAATGCCTATCTACGAAAGCGGGATTTCATCTCACAGGCTCGCCCTTACATGCGCGAATTAGTCGCCGAAACCGGTGAGACTTCTAATATCGCCGTGCTTAAAGGCGACAAGCACGTTTTTGTGGGACAAATTGAATGCTCAGAAGTCATGCGTATGGTCGTTCAAATTGGTAGCGAAGGGCATCTACACGCAGCGGGAGTTGGTAAAGCTTTGTTATCTGCACTGCCAGAAGATGAAGTTCGAAACATCGCTAAGCGCACTGGGTTAACCAAG
>CALHTA010000103.1 GCA_938038645.1 uncultured Thiotrichaceae bacterium | reverse complement strand
TGCCGGTGCGATGTCACCGGTAACCGTTGCAGGAACAGCAACTCAGATCTTAGCTGAAGCACTAGCCGGAATGGCCTTTGTTCAGCTGGTTAACCCAGGCGCTCCAGTAGTATTCGGGACATTCGCTGCTGCCGTTTCTATGCAAAGCGGCGCACCGACTTTTGGTACGCCTGAGCCCAGCTTAATCCTTTACATCGCTGCCGCACTAGCGCGCCGTTTAGGTGTTCCATTCAGAAGCGGTGGTGGTTTATGTGCCTCTAAAGTTCCAGATGCTCAAGCGGCTTATGAAGCTGCTAACACGTTACAAACCGCTGCGATGGCTGGGGTTAACTTTATGCTCCACACAGCAGGTTGGCTTGAAGGGGGTTTGGTGATGAGTTATGAGAAATTCATAATGGATTGCGACCAAGCAAACATGATGGCAACGCTGCTTAAAGGGGTGGATATGTCTGAAAATGGTCAGGCATTAAGCGCGCTTCGAGAAGTGGGCCCAGGCAGCCATTTCCTAGGTGCAGAGCACACCCAAGCTAACTTTGAAACCGCTTTCTACCGTTCAACCATTGCTGACAATAACAGCTTTGAACAATGGGAAGAGGATGGCAAAATGGATGCCGCGCAACGTGCGAATAAAATCTACAAACAGATGTTAGAAGACTACGAAGCACCGGCGATTGATCCGGCAGTTGATGAAGCACTGCTTGCTTATATCAAGCAGCGTAAAGAATCATTCCCGGATAAAGAATATTAAAATTAGTGTTTATTTAACGATTAAATAATTGACCAACTAACCACCAGAAAACTGAGGTAGATCCATGGCTGAAGAATATGATGACGAAGAAATCATCTTAGCAGAACTCTCCGATGACGAGCTTGTTGAACAGATGCATGACGATCTTTACGACGGCATGAAGGAAGAGATCATCGAAGGCACACAAATTTTGCTAGACCGTGGCTGGGGCGCTGAAAAGGTGCTATCTGAAGCATTGGTAGGCGGTATGACCATCGTTGGTATCGACTTCCGTGACGGCATCTTGTTTGTACCCGAAGTATTGCTAGCAGCGAACGCAATGAAAGGCGGCATGGCTATCCTTCGTCCATTACTTGCTGAAACTGGCGCTAAGCCAATCGGTAAAATGGTTATCGGAACAGTTAAAGGTGACATCCACGATATCGGTAAGAACTTAGTCGGCATGATGCTAGAAGGTGCGGGCTTTGAAGTCGTTGATATCGGCATTAATAATTCTGTAGAAGAGTATTTTGCTGCGATCGAAGAGCATAAACCTGATGTACTAGGCATGTCTGCCCTTCTTACTACCACGATGCCTTATATGAAAGTTGTTATTGATGCCATGGTCGAGAAAGGCATCCGTGACGACTACATTGTGCTAGTGGGTGGCGCTCCGCTGAATGAAGAATTCGGTGAAGCAGTCGGTGCAACCGCTTATTGTCGAGATGCTGCTACTGCAGCAAGTACTGCCGTTGAACTCGTCGCTCAAAAATACGCAGCGTAATTTCGCTGACTCAGAGCCGCTACTGGTTATTGCCTGTGGCGCTCTGGCGAGAGAAATTCAACAGTTAAAGCTGCTGAATGGCTGGGAACATATTCGCATCCAGTGTTTAGATGCGGAACTGCATAATCGACCTGATTTGATTGCAGGCAAACTTCGCGAGAAGTTGCAGCAAAACCGAGACGGATCGCACACTAACTACCGCAACATTTTCATCGCTTATGCCGACTGTGGCACAGGGGGTGATATCGATCGAGTCATGGCTGAGTTTTCGAGCGAAGAATGCCCTATTGAACGATTACCCGGTGCTCATTGCTACGCATTTTTTGCGGGCATAGAAGCATTTGATGAAATGGCCGAAGAAGCGCTAGGAACGTTTTACCTCACAGACTTCCTAGCGCAACACTTCGAAAGATTAATCATCAAGGGAATGAAGCTGGACAAACACCCAGAGCTCAAACCCATGATGTTCGGCAACTACACTCGACTGGTGTATTTGTCACAGATACACAATGAAAAGCTGCATATCGCAGCACGTAAAGCAGCAGACTATCTTGGTGTCGATTATGAACATAAGCACACCGGATATGGATTGCTGGAGAGTGGTCTTCAGACCCAGGTAATTAACTTTACAAATTCTACCAAATTCCAACCCAGAGAGTAGTGGCTCATGCCGGATAAAATTGTTGTTTACTGGAGGGATATTCCCTCGCAGGTGATCATAAAACGTGGTCGTAATAAGGGCAAATGGATGCTTAGCGAACGCTTCCAGGTGGCTATTGACGATGCTGCGATGAAGTGTGGAAAAGCAGGAACGGACGACTATGTAGCGGAATGGCGTCGCATCACTACGGCCATTGATAACTGCGAGGACATTCAAGCGCAAGCAAAGATTGAAGCCGATAAATATGAGGCTGAATTCACGGATGAGCGCTTGAAAGAGATCGTCGCAGCGGGTGGTGTCGTTGAGGATAAAGGCTAATGTACAGGATGCGTCGATGGTCCGCGAAAAACTCGCGGGTCTTACATAAAATTTATTCTGGTGTTGAAGGGGCGTTAGTCAAAGCGTCGCCACTACTAGAAAAAATAGGCCACGAGCGCTTGGAAAAGCCGTTTATGGCCGTAGAGAAAGTTACCAAAGGCTTCCTATTTGACTCCCAATCTTGTGGTCAATGCACGCTAGGCTCAACCGGCATGTCCTGCCCCATGAACTGCCCGAAGACCATTCGCAATGGCCCCTGCGGCGGTGTGCGTCCCACAGGCAAATGTGAAGTCAAACCTGAAATGGATTGCGTGTGGGTCGTCGCCTGGGAAGGCACTAAAAATATGAAAACCGAAGAGCAGGCGATTCAGATTGTGCAACAGCCACTAGACGCCCGTAAAAAGGGCACCTCGGCGTGGTTGCGTGAAGTACGTCAAAAACGCCAGCAAGCTGCCACAGAAAAATCAGCAGGCAGTGCCTGAATATTCGCGAGAATTGAAGTATGTATTTTGATGACGAACCAAATCCAGGTGAAAACCTGCCGATACTTGAAGGCCATACCTCCCCAGGTCGCTTTGAACGTGTATTGCGTGCTGG
>CALHTA010000102.1 GCA_938038645.1 uncultured Thiotrichaceae bacterium | reverse complement strand
TACGTCTGACCTGGGATTCCAGGAGGTGTACGGAAACGGTACTTACGGAAGTCATCCATAGACTTGATTGGCTCTTTGAACCAACCTAGCGCCTCAGGACCTACAGGCTGTAGCATGAAGCCTTTTACGTTCATGCCCATCTCGTCCCAAAGCTGGTCGTAAAGCTCTTTACCACCACCGTATTGGAACCAGCTCAAGAATGCGATGTTGTCGATACCAACACCAGCACCCGCTACAGGTGAACCGAACAGCATTGCTGCAGGGTGCTTACCTGACCAGTAGTGAGTCCAAGCGAAACCACCTTCAACTAGGCCTTTATCAACCGCGTCTAGTGTCTCTTTAACACCTACAACTGCGCCAGCTGGAAGTACTTCAATGTTTACTGAACCGCTAGTCAACGCTTTAACGTCAGCAGCAAAGTCTTTTAACATTACTACTTCGTCAGCCTTAGCTGAGATTACTGATTGTACACGGATCGTTGTTTCAGCTTGAACCGCTGTAGCACCGAACACTGCAAGCCCGAGGGCAGCGCTGATTACTGTTTTTGTCATATTAGATAATACAGACATAATTTCTCCTACTCCTAATGTAAAACTGCTTTCACTTAATACTTATGCATCCCCGCCCGTGAAAGCATTAACGCGGGGTCTTGAAAAAAGCACTCAGATGGTGCTTAACCTAAGAGGCAGTGGCGCTGGAAGACAATCCCAACAACTCTGCAACCTGTGGCCACCCATCATACAACATCATTGCTGAAAGGTAGATTAGAAAAGCCAGACCCAGATAAGAAAGCCAAGGGTACTTAGCCATCACATTCATAATCATCGTTGCGAAGAACGCCATGAAGGCGATCGCTACAACTAAACCAAATATGAGTAATGTTGTATCTTCACGTGCGATTGCAGCCACTGCAACCACGTTATCGATAGACATTGAAACATCGGCAATAATGATTGTTACCATCGCAGCCCAAAGTTGCTGCCTCGGTGTTCCTGTGAACTCTTTATGAACCTGCTCGTCGCTCGCCTGATTCGCGTGATGCTGCTTTAACTCTTGGTAAAAGCGCCAGCACACCCACGAAAGCAGTACTCCACCAAAAAAGATAATGCCAGGGATGGCGAGTAAGTAAGTTGCGATAGCGGCAAAGAAGATACGTAGGCCCGCTGCTAAGGCCATGCCCATGAAGATTGCTTTTTTACGTAGCTCAGGCGACAGGCCAGCTGCTGCCATGCCAATGACCAACGCGTTATCACCAGATAAAATAATGTCCGCAAAAATAATTTGGGCAACATCTACAAGGTTAAAATTAAGAATCGCATCCATTATAGTGTTACTTCCCCAAGTTTCATTAAATTATCTCCTCGCCATTGTGGCTTTCAAGCATGTTCATAGAATCATATTCAAAAAAATAAATCAAAGGTAAATTCTATTTTATGGTACCCAAAGTTCCATTAAATAAAAATATTTGCCGTTTTAGCGTAATCCCTGCTATTTATCGGTTTCTGCACACGTCAGAAACCATTGTTCAATCTATTCTATTTCCTACTATTTGACTCGGTAATTCGCAGTGTAATTGCGACATGACCTGAGTTAGTTCCTCAGTGAGAATATCAATGGTATGTTGAGCGCCCTGCTCGCCGTGTGCACCCACGCCATATAAAAATGCACGACCTGCAAAGACGGCTGAAGCTTCCTGCGCAAGAAAACGGGCAATATCAACCCCAGACTCAACGCCGCTATCGACCATGACCACTACCTGCTCAGGTAGCGCCCCTTTTATTTCACGTATAGTATCAACGGTTGAAGGTGCTGCATCCAACTGTCGTCCACCATGGTTCGAGACGATAATGCCATCTGCTCCCGCTTCAACAGCCAGCAGTGCGTCACCAACATTATTAATTCCTTTAACAATCAAGTTGCCGCGCCAGCTATCACGAATCGTTTTCAGCATTTCCTGATCAACCACATCCTTCAATGTCGTGCGAATGTAATTAGCGACATCTTCCATATTGGAAACGTCTTTCATGTATGGCGTGATCGAGGCAAATTGCGGCAAGCCGGCTTTCAATGTTTCAATCGACCATGCTGGGCACAATGTGCTTTGGAATATACTTTTAGGACTAATCCTTGGCGGTATTGCCAAACCATTTTTAATATCCCTAGGGCGCTGACCTGCAGCAGGCACATCAATCGTCACAACCAAGTTTTTACAACCGACCGCTTCCGCCCTTCTAATTAGATCTGATCGAATACTGAGATCGGATGGCGGGTACAGTTGAAACCAAAAATTCTCTTCTGCGCATTCTGCGGCTTGCTCTATCGAATTAGTCGACAGGGTGCTTAATACAAAAGGAATGTTCGACTGCTTTGCCGCTCGCGCATGAAACAACGTCGCGTTCGGCCAAATAATCCCCGTTAGACCTAGCGGTGCAATACCAAGAGGTGCACTGTACATCTGGCCTAATAACTCAGTGGATAGGTTGGGCGCTTTGTGAGGAACCAAGTAATCAGCTCGAAGTTTTACAGCGTCTAAAGACTGACGATTTCCGCGTACCGCCACCTCACTGTTACACCCCCCTTCAACATAGTCAAAGGCAAAGCCTGGAATGCGTCGCTTAGCACGTTTTTTTAAATCAGCCACACAAGCTGACTTTTTCTTTAAGTGATCCACTAACGACTTCCTACCAAACTATTATCCACCTGAGTCATCAACTGCAAAAATTACATTAAGTGGTCGGGTTGTAAGACAATCTTGCCTGCTGCCACTCGACCGTTATGCAGGTCATCAAAGGCTTGCCCACCCGCTGATAATGGTCGAACTTCAACCCAATTAAGATCCCCTAGACGCTCTTGATACAACATATCGATTGATGCCGTTAAATCAGCATTGGTATAACAGTAGTTACCCAAAACCATGATTTCTTGTAGCGTGATTTTACGACTGTCGAAACCGTCGCCGTCGTTTTGCAAACCAACGTGAGAAATGATTCCACCCGGGCGGACTGCTTCACTTGAAGTCTGACGAGTAATTGACGAACCTACACAGTCAAACACCACATCATAGTCGCCGTTGTTCGGTGCCTTATCGGTAATTGGGTCAAACACTGTTGCGCAGCGCTGCTGCTCTACACTCGTACGACGCAATGCATTAGTTTCACCAAGATCAATCTGGCTGCAGCCTTTTGCTTTCAATACTAACGCTGCCAACATACCGATAGCGCCGCCACCGATAACCAGTGCTTTCATTTCTGACAGCGGTCGATAGGCAACACGTTCTACTAAAGCAACGGCGTGAAGTGCGGTTGCGGTCGGCTCGGTTAGTGCTGCATGGACTGAATCCATATCTTCTGGAATTGGTAGCAGGTTGCGCTCTGAAATAGCCACTTGCTCAGCGAGTGCACCTTGCAGGTACATGCCGATAAGTTCGCGTTCTTGACAGATATTGCTACGGCCTGTAGTGCAGGATTGGCAGATGCCGCACGCCATTAATGGGTTGATGACCATGCGCTGACCTGCGTGTTTGCCGTCTATAACGGTGCCGCACACTTCGTGGCCTAGTATGAGCGGTGGTACGCGGCGTGCGTCGTGGCCGTGATAGGCGTGCATGTCTGATCCGCAGATTGCGGCAGCGGCAACTTCCATGACTACGTCGCCTGGGCGTGGGCTTGGTAGTGGCTCGTTGCGGTAGGTCATTTCTAGCGTGCCCGTGTAGACAAGGGCCTTCATATCAACTGGTTTCATGTTTCCTCCATTTTAACCGGGGCTTGGTACTATCAACATGCTCCTCCTCCTTCGTCGGGAAGTCGCTTGTTAATAGTACCAAGC
>CALHTA010000101.1 GCA_938038645.1 uncultured Thiotrichaceae bacterium | reverse complement strand
ATGAGTGACTACGCTCTGTCACCCATCGAGCTGTTCTTCTTCCACGTTAACGGACGCCATCACAGTTTCGCCCTAGTTGGCTCTGGCCAAACTGGCTTTCATCACTTCATGATCGAATTTAATTCTCTAGATGATGTCGGGCAAGGCTACGATATCGCGTCACAAGAAGAAGGTCGGATCTCGCAAACGCTGGGTCGTCACACTAATGATTGGATCACCTCATTTTACACGCACACACCTTCCGGGTTTTTTATTGAAAATGGCTGGGGCGGCAGAGTAATAGATCCTGAAACTTGGCAGCCTCACGAAACGAATACTGGCCCAAGTTATTGGGGGCATGATCGACTGTATCTTCCAGAAGCGCAACGGGAGGTTTATCGAGAAATGCGCCGAGCGCTTGCAGAGCAGGGTAAGCAAACACCGCCTCTAGTTGAATGCCCTTGGCTATATGGCCAAATGAATAAGCCGGTTTAACGCATGGAAAATTCGACAAACACTCCCCAACACTATGATGTGGTCATTGTAGGTCTCGGCCCAACCGGAGCCATGCTGGCTAATTTATTGGGCATTCAAGGTATCTCAACGCTGGTGTTGGAGCGTGAAGCGCAGATCTACCCGCTGCCACGCGCTGTGCATTTTGATGATGAGATTATGCGAGCATTTCAAACGATTGGCATCGCGGACAAACTCTCTGAGAAAGTGATCATTAACAAAGGTATGCGATTCTGCGATTATGACGGGAAATTGCTGTTGGATTGGCCAAGAGAGCAGATCATTACCGATAATGGATGGTACGCAAGCTACCGTTTTCATCAGCCAGATTTGGAAGTGTTAATGCGTGAAGCGCTGAAGCAATACCCTCACGTAGTGGTTAAGCTGGAGCACCTTGTTGAGGCAATAAAAGACAGGGGTGATCATGTTGAACTGGCTTATCGTAATCGGCAGAGTGATGAACTTAGTCACGTTGTAGCCAAGTATGTCGTGGGCAGTGATGGTGCACGATCTACCGTTCGAAGTTCGATGCAGACAGAAATGCAGCCCCTAGGTTTTGAACAGCGTTGGTTAGTGGTTGATGTGATTCTAAAGCAAGAAATGCCGGAGCTTGGTGATCACACGATTCAATATTGTGACCCTGAACAGCCTGCGACCTATTGTCGTAATCCTGGAATGCGTAGGCGTTGGGAATTTGCGTTACGAGATGATCAAACGGATGAGCAGATGACAGATTCCGACCAGATTTGGGAGATGCTGAGCCGTTGGATTACTCCTGAACTAGCAGAGTTAGAGCGCCGAGCTATCTATACTTTCAAGTCTAGTGTTGCGGAGCGTTGGCAGAATAATCGATTGTTTATCGCTGGGGATTCGGCGCATCTCACACCGCCGTTTATGGGGCAGGGCTTGTGTGCGGGAATCCGTGATGCGATGAATCTTGGGTGGAAACTGCGACAGGCTTGTAATGCAGACGCTAGTGAAAATATTAAAGATCAGCAGTCTATAGGTAGTCTTCTCGCGAGCTATGAAACTGAGCGCAAGGCTAATGCTATCAACTACATACAAACGGCTGTTAGGTTGGGTGAACTGATCAATCAAATGGGGCAAGATACTCAGCCTGAGCAGCCGATTAAAATGAAAAGTATTCATTCAGAGCTTGGGGTTGGTTTAGGGGATGAAAGAAACCCGCTGCGTGGAACGCTTTTTCCACAGTGTGTTTTGGAAAGCGGTGAAAGGCTTGATGATGCGGTTGGGTATTCTGCTTTTACAGTCCGGAAAAACAAACCTGTCGACTCTGAAAATACGCCTGACTATTCTTGGGGAGAAATGGACTCTACTCAGGATAAGAACATGTTGTATGCAGACCAAGAACCAGCACTTGCCGCAATTCTCACCACGCTTGATGCCGAAGAAGTGGTCGTCCGAGCAGACCGCTACATTCTCTCCTCAAAACCTAACGAAGCCTGATAAAGTCATAGCTAGTAAGTAGCGAGTTTATCGGGAAATAAAACTAATCAAATTCACAATAATGGTTAATACAACCGAAGCAATTAGCATCGCTTTCCAAGGAAAGAATACTTTAACTTTTGGCAAATCATCGTTCTGATGCTGTTCAATCGAACGACGCGCATTTTCCTCTATTTTCCGTTGCATCTTGTCAGCAGCGTTGGGAAATAACAGCGGTAATATGTTTAAAACAACGGTCAAAACCACCGAACCAATAATAGAATATAGAATGAAATCGCTCATAATTACTTAATATCTGCAGCAAATAGAATTAGTGTAGCTTGATCATTTCGCGAGAGATAGCGCATGTTTGACGTAAATGGGCACGATCCCGTTTAACGAATCTGTTGTTCTGTCACGCTGACGACCCAGTCGAATAACGATCATGTTCTCGCTAGGGATAACTGTCACATATTGTCCGAGATGACCTTGTAGCTGATAGAACGGCGGATTGTTTTCATTACTTATCCATGTCGAATAACCATAACTATCAACAGCTTGTGATGAGCGCATCGAGGCAGCAAGAATCGCAATTAGTGAGAGAGTGGAGTATTTTAGGAGTTTAGTAAAAGATTTCATATATGGTTGGTGTCACCCTCGTGGTTAAGTTCAGTCGGTTCCTGACGGTTTAGTTCTTCTAATAGAGACTCCACGGTATGAACGCTTAACTCTTTGCGTTCTGCTTGAACGGCACCTTTAGCCACTGCTTGACGAAGCCGGTCCAGCTTATGTCTTTCGATTAGCAAAGTTTGCTGAAATGTTAGTGAGGTGCCCATGATATTCCCAAATATACAAATATTGATATCTAACATGACCTTAGTTTAATTAGGTTGATTGTCAACTTAATCGCATCTTATTTAGGAGTCTGTGCTATGCTGTGATTAATTATGATTAACTTCTAATAATTGGCAATCAGTCATGGAAACCAGAACGCTTACTGCTCATGTCCCTGTCCCACTCGCCGATAAAATTGATGGAATGGCACAACGACTTGAACGCTCAAAAAATTGGATTGTGAAACAAGCTTTGCAGGACTGGGTGCTGCAAGAGGAAGAACGTTATCGTATGACCCTAGAAGCATTAGATGATGTGGATAATGGACGGCTCATTGATCATGACGCGGTTACGGCTTGGGCGGATAGCCTGTCTACCGATAAGCCTCTACCGGTTCCTGTGTATGAAGATTAGATGGGCGAGTAAAGCGCTAAGTGATCTTGCTCGTCTTTATGACTTTTTGGAAACCGTTAACTCCGCCTTGGCGGTAAAAACAGTACAGAGGCTAAATACTGCACCAAATCTTATTCTTGAACATCCTAGGATTGGTGTGAGATTGGATGAGTTTGAGGGTCGGGAAGTCCGCCGATTACTGATCGGGTCTTATGAAATGCGCTATGAACTTACGTTTGATGAGATATTTATTTTGAGGGTGTGGCATACGAGGGAAGAGCGTTAACTTGCCTGCAGTTACTAATCACCTTTAACAATAAGCTTCTGTCACTGACTGGACTGATATAGAGAGGAGCATTGTCAGATGGGCGATAGAGAACAACTAAAAATTCTAGATGAAAAATTCCTTGAACGTAAACATCTGCTCTCAGCAATTATTGAAAGATTCTTGGATAATGAGTCTTATTATGGTCTCAGCTTCACCTCTTTAATGGAAAATGCATCTTCATCAATAGCTGCATTTGGTGTTAACTATCGAGTTCAGGGGCAGGGCAATGAACAGTACCTTCAATCAAGTGATTTTCAAGACTTACTGTTATTGGTTAAACAGCTAATTGAAAATGGCGAGGTGCAAGTTTTACCTCCAGAAGTCTATAACCGCATCAATCGTGCTGGATTTCCATGATGAGACTTTCAATAATAAACAAATAGAGCTCTTAATGAAGGTGCATACATCTTTAAGGGTTATTCGAATGGCTGTTGGTTGTATTCCAGGCACAGATAGTGATCAAATAGATGAAATAAATACCGTTAGTGATCTTACAATTTACCCAATGTGATAGGGCAAGCAGTGACCTCTTTTGCTAGCCTCATTAACGCTATTTTTCATATGGATGACATTCTCAATACCAGTGTAAGGGACGTTATTAGTAAATATGGATAGCAATGTAAATTCCTACCCGAATACGGGTAAACTCATTGTATCTCTCGGTCATCAGTCGTTAAATCCACTCCATGAGACCTGAACCTGTCCCTGCCGAACTTATCGAACACCTCCAGCGCATCAGCTCGCTAGATGCGTCTAAAGCAAAGCAACTAGTCGAAGAAGTGCTGAGCTTTTATCACGAAGGGGTTGAACCTTACATCACGCGTCGGCATAGCGAACTACAGTTTCAAGGTCTTGCAAATTCACAAATTTATACCTTAATTAG
>CALHTA010000100.1 GCA_938038645.1 uncultured Thiotrichaceae bacterium | reverse complement strand
AATGGCTGCTCTTAAGGCAAAAGGCGTGGCTACTGCAGAGGTGACTTTGCATGTGGGTGCAGGAACATTTCAGCCGGTAAGGACTGAGGATTTATCTGAGCACATCATGCATTCTGAATGGATTGATGTGCCAGAGTCAGTCTGTAACGCAGTAGAGGCGTGTCGCAAGCGGGGTGGTAATGTGATCGCGGTTGGTACAACCACTGTGCGTAGCCTTGAGTCAGCGGCCATGACGGGCACCTTGAAGCCATTTCAAGGCGATACGGATATATTTATAACGCCTGGCTATGTATTTCAGGTAATCGATAGGTTAATCACTAATTTCCATTTGCCTAAGTCGACGTTGCTTATGCTGATTTCAGCGTTTTCAGGGTATGACGAAATCAAAAAAGCCTATCGACACGCGGTAGAAGAAGAGTATCGTTTTTTCAGTTATGGTGATGCGATGTACCTTTCAAAAAAGAGTGCACCATAATTTAGCGCAGGCTTGAGAAGAAACGCTCCCATCTCGGCGCGAAGCTTTCCTTAGACCTAGCCGATAATAAAATACTGAACGCTCTTCCTCTAATCTCGGAGCGGGGAGCGACGCCATACCGTCTTGAATCAGAGCTGTCATCCCTATTGTCACCCATGAAAAAGTAACTTTGTTCTGGGATTTTTAACTCAGCAAAGTTACGGGTCGGATTATATTTCCCTTCATTAATCAACATGATGTGCTCTGGCATGTCGTCGCTTGACTCCATGACATAAGTGCCGGGCTCTCGATCGGGTGCTTTTTCTGGAATGCGAGGGTCATTTTCGGCAAGCTTTATATAGTTAGCGTACTTACCATTGATAATAATCTGGTCGTTGACAACTTTTATGGTTTCACCCGGTAAGCCTACAAGTCGCTTAATTAAACGTTTTCCAGACTCTTTTGAGGTAAAGACAATAATGTCCCCTCGCTTGGGTTGAGCAATTTGCATCAAAGAAGTGTCGCTGAAGGGTAAGCGCAAGTCATAAGCGAGTTTGTTCTGAACAATGACGTCGCCTTCAAGTATGGTGGGTTTCATTGAACCCGTAGGGACTGGGTGCCAGTCAATTATGGAGCCTCTAATTAAAAACAATAAGGCGAGGAATATCAGAAAACCTCGATTGTTTTTCAGGAAGCTTAAAATTTTGCTCATTTAATTATTATTTTCTCTTGCTAGAAGAAAGCGTTTAGAGGCTTCCGTCGAAGTATTGTTGCAAAAATGTATCAAAATTAATTTGAGGTTCTGCTTCTAGCGCATTTTGTTCTTCAATTGATTGGGTCGCCATTTTTGTAAACTCATCCCATTTATCTTGACTTAGTGAGCGCTCCGTAAAGTACTTACGGTGCTGCTGGGATTGATGATTAGCAAAATCATAATAACTGGCATGTTCGCTCATCATAGTAGACAGTACTTTAGCAGAAGGAGTCAGTGCTGGGTTCTCAAACAATTCCCTTTGTTCTTTCAATGCGAGTTGGTAACACTCACGACTGTGGGTTTGATCAAGCAACTTGGCAACCGGTAGCATCGCGTCCATCAACTCAAGGCCCCAGCTTTTTAGCGTTATCGCATTGCCGTCTCTGTCAAGTTCCAAGTCTGGTTTACGGCCTAAATGAGCCACAGTGCTTTGGTTACGGTCAATGGCTTTTTGTTCAGCAGTGTTTATGTGAGGGCTGTCTTGAAGTAGGCAAAACAGCATGAAAATCTCAAGATAATAGAGTTGTAAATGAGTGATGCCTGCCGGATGAAACGCATTAATATCGACGGAGCGAAGCTCGACATAGCGAATGCCGCGGTTTAATAAGGAGTCTATAGGTTTCTCGAAGCCTTCTAATATTTGTTTTGGGCGAACAGTACTGTAGTACTCATTTTCTATTTGTAAGATATTGGTGTTGAGCTGACGATATTCACCATCCACTTTAACGCCTATTTCTTCATAGCCTGAGTAAGAAGTTTCGATTGCAGCTCTCAAGCTATCGGTATAGCTTTTGACCGAGCTATAGTCTGCTTTAATACCGACTTTGCTTGATTTACGGTTTGTGTAGCCTATATCGCCCATCCGTAGTGAGGTTCCATAGGGTTCGTAATATGTATTGTGATTATAAGTTTCCATCGTTTCAGAAGGTGGATTACCTCCTAAAAAACTTTTGCATATCGCAGGTGAGCAGCCAAATAAATACGGGATAATCCAGCCATAGCGTTGGATGTTTCGAGTCATGCCCATGTAGCGCCGGTTAGAAAACTCGATGGCTTCCCCTGAAACCTTATCCATCTCTTGAAAAGCAGGCCAGAAGTCTTTAGCCACCGAATGGTTGAAGTGGATGCCAGCAATGACCTGCATGGTTTTTCCATAGCGCCATGCTAAACCGTGGCGATAGATATTTTTCATTTTGCCACTGTTAGAAGTACCGTAATCCGCTATTTGAATGTCTGCTTCACCATTGATGATGCAAGGCATGCTAGATGTCCAAAGCAGCTCATCTTTAAGTTCTTGATACACAAAGGTCTCAATGTCTTGAAGGAAGTCCAAGGATTGATAGGCACGATTACACGGCGGGGTAATGAGCTCTAAAAGGGACTCAGAGTAATCAGTGGTAATCCAACTGTTTTTTAGGGCTGAACCAAGTTGCTTTGGGTGAGGGCGCTGAGAAATAAGTCCTTCGTTGTCAACTCTAAGGCTCTCTTTCTCAAGGCCTGTTTGCGAATTCTTTAGCAGGTATTGCAGCTTGTTTTCTTCAATATGATTAATTCGCTGATTCAGTAATGTGTACAAAAGCAATGCCTCAAAGCAAAATTGTGTCTTGACCCGATACCCACCCATTTTGAGGGAGGGTATCGGAGCAGTGTTACGTTATTTCTCGACCTGCGTTACGTCTCTAACCGCGCCACGCGAAGCAGAAGTAGCCATAGCAGCATAGGCACGTAATGCGGTAGTGACGTTGCGGGTACGTTTGTATCCAGGTTTCCAGCCGTCTTTACCTTTAGCATCCATCGCGCTACGGCGTTCAGCTAACGCTTCGTCAGAGATCATTACGTTAATCTTACGATTCGGGATGTCAATTTCAATCGTGTCTCCTTCTTCCACTAAACCGATAGCGCCACCCTCAGCAGCTTCTGGTGAAGCGTGGCCAATAGATAGGCCTGATGTGCCGCCTGAAAAACGCCCGTCAGTGAAAAGAGCACACACCTTGCCCAAGCCTTTTGATTTAAGGTAAGTGGTTGGATAAAGCATTTCTTGCATGCCCGGCCCACCTTTAGGACCTTCATAACGAATGATAACGACATCACCTGCGACCATTTGGTCGTCAAGAATCGCATTCATTGCAGAGTCTTGAGACTCAAAAATACGAGCTTTGCCAACGAAGTGAAGGATTTCTTTATCTACGCCCGCTGTTTTTACAACACAACCGTCTTCAGCGATGTTGCCATACAGGACAGCTAAGCCACCGTCTTTAGAGTAGGCATGTTCGATATCATGAATGCAGCCATTGACCTTATCTAAGTCTAGATCCCAACGCTTGTTTTGACTGAATGCTTCTTGCGTTCGAACATTACCCGGTGCAGCGCTGTAGAAAGTTTTCACATCTTCATCAGTGGTACGAGCGATATCCCATTTCTCAAGCGCTTCACCCATCGTGGCGCTGTGAACCGTTGGAATGTCTGTGTGGATTAGGCCACCACGCTCTAGCTCACCTAAAATACGCATCACGCCACCGGCCCGATGCACATCTTCCATATGAAAGTCCTGAGTGGCAGGAGCAACCTTACTTAGGTTAGGGACTTTGCGGGATAAACGATCAATGTCGTCCATGTTAAAGTCGACATTTCCTTCGTGTGCAGCAGCAAGCAAGTGCAAGATGGTATTAGTTGAGCCACCCATGGTGATATCGAGACTCATTGCATTTTCAAAGGCTTTAAAGTTAGCAATATTACGGGGTAGTACTGATTCGTCATCTTCCTCGTAATAGCGTTTTGCCAAGCTCACAATTTCACGCCCAGCCCTCAGGAACAATTCTTTACGATCAGCATGAGTCGCTAGGAGCGAACCATTGCCCGGAAGCGATAAGCCGAGTGCTTCTGTTAAGCAATTCATCGAGTTAGCTGTGAACATACCTGAGCAAGAACCGCAGGTTGGACAGGCTGAGCGCTCCATATCCAAAACTTGTTCGTCAGTATTATTATTGTCGCCCGCTGACATCATTGCATCCACTAAGTCTAGCTTAATCACTTTGCCTTGAATGACTGCTTTACCCGACTCCATTGGGCCGCCAGATACAAAAATAACAGGGATATTTAAGCGCAAAGCAGCATTTAGCATGCCCGGTGTGATTTTGTCGCAGTTAGATATACAGACAAGCGCGTCGGCGCAGTGAGCGTTGACCATATACTCAACAGCATCTGAGATGACTTCGCGTGATGGTAAGCTGTACAGCATTCCGTCGTGACCCATCGCAATACCATCATCAACGGCAATGGTATTAAATTCTTTTGCTATTCCACCGGCTTTTTCAATTTCGCGTGCTACCAACTGGCCTAAGTCTTTGAGGTGAACGTGACCCGGTACGAACTGTGTAAATGAGTTTGAGATAGCAATGATCGGTTTATCAAAATCACCATCTTTCATGCCTGTGGCACGCCATAGTGCGCGGGCACCTGCCATGTTGCGTCCGTGGGTGGTGGTACGTGAGCGATATTCA
>CALHTA010000099.1 GCA_938038645.1 uncultured Thiotrichaceae bacterium | reverse complement strand
GAAGCTGAGCTGGCAAGTCAAAAACTTAGGGCGCAGTTTGCACCTAAAGAGCGAGCTTTAGCGCTGGAGCAGGATGTTATAACGCAGCTTGAAACGGTGCGAGAGCGTAACCTTACGGTTTGGAGTGAGGAAGAAGTTCGTAATGCGGAGCGTGAAATTCGCAGTTTAAAAAGAGAGCGGGCAAGAACACTTGAAGATTTTCGTGAAGAGTTGCGCTTTGCTCGTGACACTGCTTTAGATGAAGTTCAAAAAAGTGTGTTTCTTGCGATTGAAGAAGTTCGCTTAGAGCGGGGCATCGATATCGTTATTCAAGAATATGTCGCCGCAAGCGCACGCGTTAACCTGACCCCTTTTGTGATGACTTATCTGCAGGATAAGTTAAAACAAAAGCAACCTGATAGCTCTGAAAAAAACAATAAAACGGAGTAATAATGAAAGAAACACTGTTGTCTGAGATAGCCGAGGCAATCGGCGCTACATTTGAGGGTGATGAATCTAAATGTATCACGACGGTTGCACCGATTGATCAAGCAGAACAAGGCGAATTAACCTTCATAACCAATCCAAAATATGCATCGCAACTTGCCTTATGTAAGGCAACCGCATTAATTGCATCCCCAAAGATGGACGTGAGTAAATTCTCAGGGGAGGTTTTATTACACGCTAATCCCTATTTAGCTTATGCAAAAACAATGCAGTTTTTGTACCCTGAGCCTGAAAGTGATTCCTCGATACATCCCACTTCAGTGATAGCGAGTGATGTCACTATTGGTAATAAAGTCTCCGTTGGAGCGAACGTCGTCATTGAGGCCGGCACTGTCATTGGCGATGATGTTGTGATCGGGGCGGGGTCTGTGATTGGTGAGAACTGTAAGCTTTCCCAACAGGTTCGTCTAATGGCTAACGTTACGCTTTATAGCGGCGTGCAGATTGGTGAGCGTACTCGATTACATTCCGGTTGCGTCATTGGAGCCGATGGTTTCGGTTATGCGCCTGACAATAAAGTCTGGCATAAAATCCCACAGGTTGGGTCAGTGGTCATCGGCTCTGATACTGAAATTGGGGCTAATACTACCGTCGATAGGGGTGCGTTAAATGATACAATTATCGGTAACGGCGTAATCCTTGATAATCAAATACAGGTGGGCCACAACGTTAATATCGGTGATCATACTGCAATGGCTGGGGCATCGATTGTCGCTGGCAGTACGGTTATCGGGAAGCACTGTCAGATTGGTGGTGGGGCTTGTATCGGTGGGCACATTGAGCTGGCGGATGATGTAATTATCACTGGAATGTCAATGGTCGTGGGGTCAATTAAAGAAGCGGGCGTTTACTCATCAGGAGTGCCTGTCACTGATAACAAGCGCTGGCGTCGCAATGCCATCCGCTTTACGCAGTTAGATGAAATGGCTCGGAACGTGCGAGACCTTCAAAAACATACCCAAATATAACAGTTATTTAAAATAACAGGACAAGATTAATGAGAGTAATGGACGTTGTAGAGATCAAGAAATTTCTCGCGCATCGCTATCCTTTTTTGCTAGTGGATCGCGTTTTGGATTATGAAGAAGGCAAATTCCTTCGAGCGATTAAAAACGTCACGGTAAATGAACCTCACTTCAACGGTCATTTTCCAGATCAACCGATTATGCCAGGCGTTTTGCTCATCGAAGCGATGGCTCAAGCAACGGGTTTGCTCGGCTTCTTAACGATGGGTACGGAGCCTCAAGAAAACACCTTGTACATTTTAGTGGGTGTTAATAAGGTTAAATTTAGAAAACAGGTTGTCCTAGGAGATCAGGTCGAGCTATATGCAGAATTGCTAAAGCGCAAAGGCAATATGTGGATCTTCAAAACTGAAGCCAAAGTTGACGGGAAAATGGTGACCTCTGCTGAGCTAATGTGTGCGGCAGTCAAGGATGAAGACGCTTGATTCATCCTAGTGCTGTTATTGATTCAAACGCAAAGATAGCCGAAGGGGTTTCAATAGGAGCCTATTCTATTGTTGGCCCAGAAGTGACTATTGGCAAAGGATCAAAGATTGGCCCGCATGTTGTTATTGAGGGGCCGACACGAATTGGTGAAGATAATGAGATTTATCAGTTCGCGTCGGTAGGCGCTGCACCTCAGGATAAAAAGTATGCGGGTGAGCCAACCGAGTTAATTATTGGTGACCGGAATGTTATCCGTGAGAGCTGCACCTTAAATCGTGGCACTAGCCAAGACATCGGTAAAACAGTGATAGGTGATGATAATTGGATCATGGCTTATGTTCACATCGCTCACGACTGTGTCGTTGGTAACAATACGATTTTTGCAAATAATGCCACGCTGGCTGGACATGTGCACATCAAAGATTACGCTATCTTAGGTGGCTTTTCGCTAGTGCATCAGTTCTGTTACGTCGGAGAATATGCCTTCACGGGGATGGGGACGGCGTTAACTAAAGATTTACCGCCGTACGTAACCGCTTATGGTTCGCCAGCGCTGCCAAGAGGAATCAATAAAGAAGGCCTTAAACGTAATGGTTTTTCTGCGGATAGCATTGCCCGTATAAAACAAAGTTACCGCTTTCTTTATCGTCAAGATCTTCCGTTTCAGCAGGCGCTTATCAAGATGGAAGAAGCGTATGCTGAATACCCTGAAATTATGGCAATGTATAAATTCTGTCGACGCAGCGAGCGCGGCATCATTCGTTGATGCTTAGAGTAAATCTGCTATGAAGATTGCAATTATTGCAGGGGAAGTTTCTGGCGACATTCTTGGATCACGCCTGATTGAGGCATTGAGAATAGCCTATCCTGAGGCTAGCTTTGAGGGCATTGGTGGCAAAGAAATGCAGGCACAAGGGCTTGTTCCTCTGTTCGATATGGAACGCCTATCGGTCATGGGTTTTACTGAAGTACTCGGGAGGTTTCGCGAGCTTTGGGGTATTCGTAAAACGTTATTGAATCGTTGGTTGCAAACGCCTCCCGATTTATTTGTGGGTATTGATGCTCCCGACTTTAACATTTGGCTCGAAAAGCGCTTACATGCCAATAAAGTCACCGCAGTTCACTACGTAAGCCCCTCAATTTGGGCGTGGCGGCAAAGCCGGGTTAAAAAGTTTGTTGGAAATCTGGATTTAATGTTGGCGTTATTTCCCTTTGAAGCCGATTTTTATAGAGAGCACAGCGTTCCCGTCGAATTCGTTGGTCACCCACTGGCAGATGAAGTGCCACTGCAAAGTGACCGAATTGAAGCGCGTCAGCATTTGTCTTTGCCAGTGGAACCCTTTGTTCTTGGTGTATTGCCCGGCAGCCGTTTAGGTGAAATAAAGCGTATTGGGCCGGATTTTTTAATCGCTTTAAAAACGATTCATGAGAACCATCCCAATTGGGTTTTTGTAACGCCGCTTGCTACCCCAAAAGTTGCCGAGCGATTTAAAGTGTTGCACCAAGAGCATGCCCCTGACGTGCCAATCCAGTATATCGATGGCCAGTCACGCGACGTTATGGCGGCTTCAGATCAGATCTTAATGGCTTCTGGTACCGCGGTGTTAGAAGGCATGCTAGTGGGAAGACCAATGGTGGC
>CALHTA010000098.1 GCA_938038645.1 uncultured Thiotrichaceae bacterium | reverse complement strand
GCCACGATGTGGCATGGCCGCGTGATGCCCTACTCCTTCGATAACAATTTCAAAGTTATCTTCAGATGCCATGATCGGGCCATTTTTCACAATGAAATTATTGAGTGGCACGGAAGGAAAGTTGTGAATGGCGTAAACGTCTTGCACTGGAAAACGCTCAAAAAGGCCGTCAGCTATCATCGCTTTAGCGCCCTTGCCGTGCTCTTCAGCCGGTTGAAAAATAAACACAACCGTACCGTCAAACTCGCCATGTTTCGCTAAATGGTGGGCTGCACCCAAGAGCATGGTGGTATGGCCATCATGACCACAGGCATGCATTTTTCCTTCGTGCTTTGAACGGTGATCAAACGTGTTCTGCTCGTTAATCGCCAGTGCGTCCATGTCTGCCCGCAAACCAATTGAACGTGAGCTAGTGCCGCGCTTAATAACGCCGACCACACCGGTATTACCCACATTAGTGTGCGTTTCGATGCCCCATTCTTGTAATAGAGCAGCCACTTTTTCAGCAGTACGATGCTCTTCAAACCCTAGCTCAGGATGTTGATGAATGTCGTGTCGCCATTGACACATAGCAGGGTGAAGGTAGTCAGTGATGCGGGCGGCTTTCGTCATGGGTGTTACCAAAATTCTACGCTGGATTCTTAACTATACAGAGTGAACGAGCCTTGATCTTGCAAAAAATGATAGGCCTCAAGTTAGTTTATTAACACGCAAAAATTTACCGCCTAAAAAGGCGGTAAATTTTAACAATATTGGCTTTTTAAAGCAGTCGCTTAAGCTTAGCTTTATGGTATGACTATTACTTCAGATTGAGCTAGCGTCGTGCCATTATCTTTTTGGCTATCCAAAATATGAGCGAATAATTCAGAACGACGTGCTGCTGGGCGCTCATCATTACCGATTAGGATATAACCTTGTGAAGCAGCGATTAGGTCATCTTTACTCATTTCTAGGCTAGTATCCGCAAAAGCTGCTTGACTGAAAACGATAGACGTAACGATGACTGAAGAAACAAATAGTAATTTTTTCATTGTATGACACTCTTTTATTATTGTGATGCACTTCAATTCTGGGGGGAGAATATGACGCGCCTTGTTTGGTACATTTGAAACCAGTATAGCGCCACCTGAACGAGCCTGCTTAATTTTCGGACAGGTGGCTTTTAGGCTATAGGTTGGCTTGTAATTGTGCGGCTTCTACATGACCTGCAGCGACTGCACGGCTAATCCAAAAGATTGCTTCTTCTTCACCATCTTCTTTATCCAGTAAGATCAGCGCTAACTGAAACTGCGCTTCAGTTTTCCCTTGCCTAGCAGCTTTAAGATACCACTTTTCAGCCTTTGCCAGATCGATTTGGATACTCTGTTTGTAGCCAGACTGATACAGCTTTCCTAACAGCTCCTGAGCATTCATCGAGCCTGAGTTGGCTGCGCTCGTTAGTAACTTCAATGCTTTCCTTGGTCTTGGCTGCAAGTACTCACCGGTTAAATATCGAATCCCTAGATTTTGTTGAGCATCCGCATTACCCAGCTCAGCGGCCGTCTTATACCAATCGATTGCTTTGAATTCATCCGCTCTTACTCCCTCGCCTCTCTCATACATTAGTGCAAGGTTGTAGTGTGCTTCAGGAACACGCTGTAGGGCTGCTCGCTTAAACCATTTGAGTGCTGACTTAGTGCTTCTAGAAATATGCTCGCCTTTTAAATACTGGGCACCAAGGCTGAATTGAGCTTTTCCATGACCGCTGTTGGCGGCGTGCTGTAACCAGTAAAAGGCCTTGCCAGGTTTAGCGCTGACATTCTGCATCCTCTTTTTCATCAGGTTCGATAATAAGAATTGAGCTTCAATATCACCTTGCTCAGCAATAACAGATGCAACAGCGCGCGCACGCCTTAAGTCATTGTTAGGTGTCATCGGACTACTTAACATGAGTGCTAAGTTGAAATGGGCATCTCGATATCCTTGCCTAACGGATATCTCATAATACTTTTTAGCTAAGTTGAAATCCTTCTCAACAACAAGCCCTGCTTCGTGTAGTGAAGCCAGTTCGAATGCGGCTTGACCATGGTTTCTATTGGCCGCCTGCTTTAATAGCCTGACCCCTTCTTTTATCTCGTTTTGTTTGATGAGCGAACTGCCTTGATCAAACCACCGTTGAGCTGTGCTATTAGCGTGTGCATTGAGTGAAAAACAAAGAATGAATCCTATAACGCACGCGCGAGCGATACGCGATGTATCTATAATCATGTGGCAAACCCTAGGTTATTTTTATTTTGGTGTAGTGCAAATACTATACACAAACTCACTAATTGAGTAAACCAAGGGCCGTGGATCTATACAACGCTTAATCTTTATCGAATAGCTGTATCGCGTAACCTGTTTTTAGCGCTTCTTTGACCTGCTTATTTTTCTTGGCAAACCCAGCCAATTTATCGCGATCTAACTGACGACGTTTATCCACCGTTATCTCGTAAAAGCCCTCTTTGGTTACATAGTATCTCGCTAAGTATTCCGCTCCGACCAAGTCTTGAAAGTCGATATAAACAATAAAAGGAGCCGTTGCACCCTTTTCAAAACCATCGATTGAAGTCTTAGCTTTGCCAGTGATTGAGAAGATAAACATAGGAGCTGCTCGTTTTGGGGTTAATAAGCGGCGTATCTTACACAATATTGTCGCTGCCCGTTAACACTCTACTAAGGGTCACACCACCCATTACTCCAAAATAACCTTTTGTTCTCTTTTTGTTTGCTTTTCTGTTATCCTGCGCCAACCTAGGCAGGGCTTAATAATATAAAAAGCAATAAGGGGAACACTCATGATGCCATTGAAAACAGATTCTGTATGCAGTGTGCTTGGCAAAGCTGGCGCCTCATACCACCCATTTACCATTCCATTATTTGGCTGCAAAATTTCTGCAGGCTTTGCATCGCCAGCAGATGACCATTTAGAAAAGAACATCGACCTCAATGAGTTGCTCATCAAAAAACCGGCGGCTACTTTCATGCTGCGCGTTGAAGGTGACTCAATGATTGGGGCAGGGATTCATGACGGTGATTTGTTAATAGTCGACCGCTCGATTACTCCTAGCAACGGCTCGATTGTCATTGCCGTTGTTGACGGTGGCTTGACGGTTAAACGCCTTAATAAACTAGGCGGTAGGGTCAGACTCATGCCTGAAAACCCTAAATATTCTGCCATTGAAATCTTAGAAGGCGAAGAGCTGATGATCTGGGGGTGCGTACGTCATGTCGTCCACAACGTCTAAAACCTCGGCACCTAGCAAGGTGTTTGCCATTGTAGATTGTAATAATTTCTACGCTAGCTGCGAGCGTTTGTTTGCCCCTCATTTAATCGGCAAACCTATAGCGGTGCTTTCTAATAACGATGGCTGCGTCATTGCGCGTAGTAATGAGGCTAAGGCGCTAGGCGTAACGATGGGCATGGTTTATTTCAAAGCGCGTCGTTTTCTTGAGCAACAAGGCGTCACGGTATTCTCCTCTAATTATGCGCTGTACGGTGATTTATCCCAGCGCGTGATGGATGTATTGAGCCAATTCACTCCGACGATGGAGGTCTATTCTATTGATGAAGCATTTTTGGATTTATCTGGCTTTGAGCACCGTGGCCTTAGTGAATACGCGCAAGAGATTCGGCAGACGGTTGAGCAGTGGACTGGAATTCCGGTATCTATCGGCATAGGCTCAACTAAAACGCTGGCAAAGGTAGCCAACCGTGCCTGTAAGAAAAGTCCTGAGTTAAATGGTGTGATGGATCTCAGTAGCCACCCTGATATCGAGTCTGTGTTGAGTAAAGTCGAACTGGGTGATGTATGGGGAGTTGGCCGACGACTCAATAGGCGGTTGAGAGAAGAAGGCTTAAATACGGCACTCGATCTTAGTCGGATGGATACGCATGATATTAGGCGTCGTTATAACGTGGTGCTGGCGCGCACGGTGGATGAACTTAAAGGTATTTCCTGCCTTGATCTTGAAACGATTGTGCCTGACAGACAGCAGGTACTTTGCTCGCGTTCTTTTGGCGTGCGCGTGACGGAGGAAAAGGACATGCGTAAGGCGCTAGGTAACTTTGCTAGTCGAGCAGCCGAAAAACTTCGCAAGCAAAACCTGCTGGCTAATGCGTTGAATGTGCATATTAGTACAAGCCCATTTGATGGCTCGCCGAACTATCATAACTCGGTCACGATGAAACTTCC
>CALHTA010000097.1 GCA_938038645.1 uncultured Thiotrichaceae bacterium | reverse complement strand
GCTGCTTCGTTTGCTGTCAGCTTCTAAACGCCCGTCGTGAAACATGACCTGAAACTCTTTTGCACCAAGATTAAACAGTGCAGGGGCATTGCGTGGGATTCGTTGTTCCGGTCTATTTTTTCCAACAACCGGAAGGCGCTTGGGACCCAGTCCTTCGCCGCCCTCACCAAGTGACAGCGAAACGCCGTCAGCCGTTGCAAAGTTAGGGTGATGACAGGTCGAGCAGGCAATGTTTTTATTGCCGCTTAATATAGGGTCAAAAAACAATAATTGGCCAAGACGATTTTGCTTTGAATCAGTTTCGATAAAGTCAGCAGGGGATGCTGGGGAGGGGAGGCCTAAGTCTAAAGCTGTTGCTGCGGGGCTAACTATTAACAACAGAGCTAACAAATATTGTGCAAACCGCATTTCAGCTTTGAAATGAGACGCGCCTTTCATGAATAAATCTTTATATAAAATGGCGCGTCTCAAATTAATTCCTTGATTTATGAACGTTAAAACAAGGGATTAACGTAGGCGAATCCTTTGTCCTGCTTGGATTTTATGCTTCTTGCTTCCATACAGTTTATTTAAGCTAACTAGACGGCTAAGTCTAACACCTGATTTTACAGAAATTCGGTAAAGTGTGTCACCCTTACGGATTCTATAATACTTTGCTTTTCTCAAGCTATTTCGCTTTGCTCGAGTGGTGCGCTTCTTACGCTCAGCTCTTTTAGTGCGCTTTTGTACTTTTTTCTTTGCCTTCTTAACTTTCTTGGCTTTTTTTGCGACCTTTTTCTCAGCTTTTGGTGCTTTTGCCGCAACCTCTTGAGCTTGCTCGGGGTTAGCAGAAGCCTCGGCGGTAGGCGCTTCCACAGTCACTTCTTGTGCTTGCACAGTTGCTTCAGTCGTTGTTGCCTGAACGGCTGTTTCAACTACTTCAGCAGGTGCCGCAGTGGCTGCTTGAGTGGCATCAGTCGCTTCAAAAATAAGAAAGCCATCGTCATCTGCATGAGACATTAAAGGGAGTGATAAAGCTAACACTGAGAATGCGGTTAGGAGAACTGGGGTGATACGTTTCATAAAAATAAACCTCTGTAGTTTTAGCTAATATCAATAAAATGTCTGGGGATTGCTCAAAGAAGCAACATTAATATTCTGCACCAAAATGTTAAAAATTGAGATTACCAATTGTTAAGTGTCACGAAAAAACACGTTAAGTTGCTAATGTGAAATCAAGGCAGAATATTAACTTAAGTTCTCTTGCAGATTCCCTTTAGTTGCTCTTCAATACTCGTTATTATCTGTACTAGAAGCCCGTAGTATTTCAAGTTAGTGATGCGCAAAGCTCTGACTTTTAAGCTCAGGAATTTTTTAATGGTTGTAAATAATAAGGTTTAAATATGAAGTTTTTTGTTGATACTGCTGATGTTGATGATATTAGAGAATTAAACGCGTTGGGCTTAGTTGATGGTGTTACTACTAACCCTTCGCTTATCCTTAAGTCGGGTCGCGATATTATTGAAGTAACCAAAGAAATTTGTAGCATCGTTGATGGTCCTGTTTCTGCTGAGGTTGCTGCAACAGAATACGATCAAATAATGAAGGAAGCCGCTGTTCTAGGTGCGATTGCTGACAACATTTGTATCAAGCTACCGCTAACGCTTGATGGTCTTAGAGCCTGTAAGTCTTTGACTGACGCAGGACACAAAACAAACGTAACTCTGTGTTTTTCAGCAAACCAGGCATTGTTAGCGGCTAAAGCCGGCGCTACTTACATCTCACCGTTTGTTGGACGCGTTGATGATATGGGGACTGACGGCATGGATCTAATCCAAGAAATCCGTACAATCTATGACAACTACAATTTCAAAACAGAAATCCTAGTTGCATCGATTCGTTCAGTGAGTCATGTAAAAATCGCTGCATTAATTGGTGCCGATGTATCTACTATCCCACCATCAACACTAAAAGCGTTGGTTAAACACCCGTTAACAGATAAAGGCCTAGCAGCTTTCTTAGCGGATTGGGAAAAAACAGGCCAGGACATCGCTGGTTAATTTGCCTGTTTGTTAGTGGCAAATACACAGCAAGTTTGAAGCCATCGGTAGTTTTACCCGGTGGCTTTTTTATTTCTGCCAAACAAGAATGCGATTGTTAGCCGGCATTTCGTAGTTGCTGACAAAATTGAGTTCAGCCTCATCGGCCAATTTCTGTAGATCTTCAAAATTTCGAATCCCACTTTCTGGGTCACGCATCCGCAAGCTTTGATCAAACTGTGCGTTACTCGGGCTAGTGTATTGCCCCGCAAAATTGAAAGGGCCGTAGCACACCATCAAACCACTCGGCTTAAGGCAGTTAGCGCCCTGCTTGAATAAATCAATTACATTTTGCCAGTGCATAATGTGCATCACATTGGCGGAGTAAAGTACGTCAAACTTTTCAGTTGGCCAAGGGTCTTTGCTGACATTCAAGCTGATAGGTGGAATTAAATTAGGCAGTTGTGCTTCATCCAACCACAGTTGTATTCCAGCATGATATTGCTGTTGGTCGCTACACTGCCAAGTGGCTTGAGGAAATGCTTTTGCAAAATACACGGCGTGTTGTGCAGTCCCCGTGCCCACTTCTAAGATTTTAGGTTGTGGGTCGATTGTTTCAACTGCCAATAATTCTTTGAGTACTGCAAGAATCGGGTCACGGTTTTGATCACATGCTCCAGAATATGGCTTCATGAATTTGGCTCCTGATAAGGGGATTTCAGTTGTTC
>CALHTA010000096.1 GCA_938038645.1 uncultured Thiotrichaceae bacterium | reverse complement strand
GCAACGTTGCAATTACCTATAACGTATAACAGCCACAGTCGCTTGGCAATCAATAAAGACAAAGGTTAATTTGTATAAATTTAGATATTGATTTTTAATTTAATTTATTGCATCGTTGCAATTCTGCTAAAAAATTTCCATTGGAGGAGATCATGAAGTTCCCATCAAAAGGCCTAGGCCGTTTAGTGTTAAGTGCTGCGGTTAGCTTTGCCATGTTGGCAGGCACTGCCAGCGCTGAAGATATTCGCTTCTGGACGACAGAAGAGCAACCAGATCGTATGGCTAAGCAGCAAGCGATGGCTGACGAATTTAAGAAAAAGACAGGGCATAATGTTGAAGTTATTCCCGTCACAGAGAAAGATCTTGGCACACGTGCTACCGCGGCTTTCGCTGCCAACGACCTACCTGACGTTATCTATCACACACTGCAATATGCGCTACCTTGGGCAGAAGCCGGTATTTTAGATACCGAATCTGCGACTGAAGTGGTTCGTGAGTTAGGCAAAGGTACTTTTGCGCCAGGTTCACTTTCAATGGTTGCTTACGGTAATGGTATCGCTTCTGTTCCAGTCGATGGTTGGACACAGATGATCGTTTACCGCGCTGACCTATTTAAAGAGAAAGGTCTTGAGCCACCAACCAACTACGCAAACGTTGAAGCGGCCATTAAAGCACTTCACAACCCACCTGAAATGTTTGGTTTCGTTACCGCGACTAAAGTTGATGAAAACTTCATGAGTCAGGTACTTGAGCACGTATTCCTTGCGAATGGCGTTTCTCCTGTTGGCCCAGATGGATTCAAAGCACTTGAAGTTGGCCCAACGACTGAAGTACTAAACTTCTACAAAGGTCTTGCAAAAGCATCGCCTCCAGGTGAGCTGTACTGGAAGCAATCACGTGAGATTTACCTTGACGGTAAAGCGGCAATGATCATCTGGTCTCCATCGATTCTTGATGAGCTAGGTGGACTACGTGACAGTGCACCAGTAACCATCAGCGATGACCCAACCACTAAAGAGCTTGCTCAAAAGACTGGAATCATCACAACGTTCGCAGGCCCATCTAACCCTGACGGCGCAGCTTGGGGTGACGTTCGTTACTTCGGTATTACTGCGGATGCAGAAACGGATGTTGCTAAGGAGTTCGTTAAGTTCTCAATGGATGAAGGCTACATGCAGACACTGTCTATCGCTCCTGAAGGCAAGTTCCCAGTGCGTAGCGGTACCACTGCAGACAAGAACAAGTTCACAGAAGCATGGTCAATGCTACCAGTAGGTGTTGATCGTAAAGCACCTCTTTCAGACATTTATGCGCCTGAAATCATCTCTGACATCGTCAGCGGATTGAAAACAGCTCAGCGCTGGGGTGTTGAAGATGGACAGCTTTCTTTAGCTTCTAAAATGATCAACGGCCAAGCAATTAACCGAATCGTTCGTAAGTTTATCGACGGTGAAGTAGATGCAGCTGCTGCAATCGCAGAGATGAATGAAGAGCTAGCAAAAGTTAAATAAGTTAAGCTCCTCCTAGTGGTGGCACGGCAAGTCTGTGCCACCACGACTTGTGAATTTCCCTTTACAAACCAACCACCACAACCAAACGGTTAGTCCTATGACAGTCGCCACTCCACCAACCACGCGTGGGGCGCTGGCCCGACGAGAGGCAAGACTCGCCTGGGGCCTGTTGTTGCCCACCATCAGTATCGTTAGCTTAGTGATCATCCTTCCGCTCATTGCGATTTTCTGGATTAGCGTTAAGCCCGTTGGCCTAGCCGACCTGCGCCCAGTCCAGCTGATTGTTAAAGAGAACCTTCGTAACAGTGGCGATGACTTCCGCATCGAATACCGCATACGTAACTCCTCTCAAGACAAGGCAATGAAAGGCGCAAGCTTTACCGATGTTATTCCTGCTGGCATTACGCTCAATGACATTCCAGAAGGCTGTGCACTGAAAGGCGAGGTTTTTTCATGCGACTTTGGCGATGTCGAAGGCAAGTTTAACGAACGTCTAAAAATACCCGTGACCATTACCGCTGACAAAGCAACATCAAAAGCGGCCATGAGAGCAACTAGCCCTATCACGCTGGGCAGCGGTGAAAGTGTTCTCACCAACAGCGAGTTTACGCTGGACAATTTTAAACAGATATTTGATAGCAGCGAGTTTATGTCGGTGCTTTGGGCCACGGTTTTTTATACCGTCGTCGGTACCATCGGAGCATTGCTGGTTGGTTTATTTGCCGCCATGCTCCTCAATAAAAGTTTCAAGGGACAGGGCATATTACGCGGCCTGTACCTGTTTCCGTATGTCTCACCCATCATTGCAGTCGCATTTACTTGGATCGCGCTATTTGACCCCTTCTCGGGCTCAGTCAATGCGCTGCTAATACAGATGGGCAATATCACCACGCCCATCAACTTCTTCGGTGAACGACCGCTTGCACTAATCATGGTCACGGTCTTTGAGATCTGGCGATACTTCCCCTTATCCTTCTTGTTTATCTTGGCACGCATGCAGTCAATTGATACGGATATGTATGAAGCCGCGGATATGGACGGAGCCAGTCCCTTCCAGAAATTCTGGTATTTATCACTGCCCATGTTGCTAGGCATACTCAGCGTGTTGTTCCTATTGCGTTTCATTTGGACCTTCAATAAGTTCGACGACATCTTCCTACTAACGGGTGGTAACGCAGGAACTCGTACTCTGACCGTCAACGTTTATGAACAAGCATTCGCCGTTTCAAATATCGGTGCGGGCGCTGCCGTTGCCGTGGTTATCTTTGCGGTACTGCTAACCTTTAGCTTCCTCTTCTTACGCTATATCTCACAGGAGGAAGGCTTATGAACATGCTCAGACAAGGGGTAATTACCTCAGGGGTCATTGGCATACTTTGGGCCTTTATT
>CALHTA010000095.1 GCA_938038645.1 uncultured Thiotrichaceae bacterium | reverse complement strand
ACATTAACGGTTGTCTCGACAACTAACCCTTCTAATGGAACCGTCAGCGTGTCTGGTAACAGTGTTATTTACACACCAACAACCGGTTACGTCGGTGTTGATAACTATACCTACACAGTAAACGATGGCAATGGCAACACGAGCACAGCTAATGCAACCGTCACTATTTCTCCGGCCTCTCTAGGGTTGAATGCTGTAGATGATAGCGCCTCAACACCATACCAAACGGCGGTAACGATTAACGTCTCGGGGAATGATACAAATCCTGATGGAGGTTATACCTGTGTTTCAAATATTGCTTCCAATCCAACCAGTGGCTTCGTGACAATCTCAAGTTCTGGCCAAGATGTTATTTACACACCCAACTCAGGCTTTTCTGGTACTGACTCTTTTGTATACACAGCCTGTGATGCGGAAGGTGATACTTCAACCGCCACGGTTACTGTAACTGTAGGTGCTGCACCAGCCGTAAATCAGCCGCCAGTTCTGAGTCCTAACTACGCTGCAATTCAGGGTTATTTCCCTGTCACAATCCGCGTGCTAGCAGATGATTCTGACCCTGAAGGCGATACACTGACAATAGTTAGAACTCATACTGGACCTAACAATGGTACGGTCAGCATCTCTGGCAGTGAAGTTATTTACCAAGCAAACAATGGTTTTGTAGGTGCAGATTCCTTCTACTATGAAGTATCTGACGGTAATGGTAACTTAGTTAGCGAGCGTGTTGATATTGATGTTAAAAATGATAATTCAGCACCTGTTGTTGCTCCTATCCCTGCACTAAGTGCATCGGCTTCAGGCACAACGACTACCGACATAGCAGCCTACTTGTCAGATGCAGATGGCGATGCTGTTTATGTTGCAGTAGCTGACGCCTTAAGTGGAGTGATTAACTTTAGCGGCACAGTGCTGCAATACACGCCTAACGCGGGTGAAGTAGTTGCCGGTGGAACTGATACGATCTATCTCACCGTCTCAGATGGCCAAGGTGGAACTGCTGATGAAGTCATCACCGTTAATATCCAATAAGTAAAAACTCTCTAGCTAGTTTAGATAGAGAAAAACTAGGCCCTCAACTTCGGTTGAGGGCCTTTTTAGTGCCTTCAATAATTTAAGTCTTTACCTCGGCTATAAGAAACGCTATTTTCTCCGATTTATCATAGTTCTGAGTTCCTATGGCAAGCGAATATAATGCGGCGGCGATTGAAGTATTAAGTGGTCTAGATCCGGTTCGAAAAAGACCAGGAATGTACACCGACACAACTCGCCCCAATCATCTTGCTCAAGAGGTTATCGACAACAGTGTCGATGAGGCGGTTTCAGGTTTTGCGACGAAAATTCATGTCGTCCTTCATGCTGATGGCTCTCTATCCGTTGCCGACAACGGTCGTGGAATGCCCGTCGACATTCACCCTGAAAAGAACCTGCCCGGAATAGAAGTTATCCTTTGCACCTTGCACGCAGGTGGAAAGTTCTCTGATAAAACTTATCAGTTCTCTGGTGGACTTCACGGTGTGGGAGTATCCGTAGTTAACGCACTGTCTCTAATTTTAGATGTGCGCATCAAACGCGACGGTAATGAATATCAAATGACCTTTGAAAATGGTCACAAAGCATCAGACCTTGAGATAATTGGCAGCGTTGGAAAAAAGAATACCGGTACCACCCTGCACTTTTGGCCTAATGCACAATATTTCGATACTGCAAAGTTTTCAGTATCGAGGCTCAAGCACAACCTTCGCGCCAAAGCTGTTCTATGCCCTGGGCTGCACGTCACGTTTGTGGAGGAAGCCAAAAATGAAACCACTGAGTGGTATTATGAAGATGGCTTAACTGATTACTTAATCGACTCTATAAAAGACTTTATTAGCCTGCCTGAAGCACCATTTTCAGGTGCCTTGAACACTGAAAAAGAAGCCGTTGAATGGGCTATAAACTGGTTACCGGAAGGTGGGGATTTAGTTCAAGAGAGCTACGTTAATCTTATTCCAACCACCCAAGATGGCACCCACGTTAATGGCTTGAGAACAGGCCTTACTGATGCTCTACGAGAATTCAGTGAATTCAGAAATTTGTTACCTCGCGGAATTAAAATAGCTCCCGAAGATGTTTGGGACAGAATTTGCTTCATTGTTTCTTACAAAATGAGTGAGCCACAGTTTGCCGGGCAAACTAAAGAGCGTTTATCTTCACGAAATGCCGCTGGGTTTGTTTCAAGTGCCATAAAAGACGCTTTCAGTCTTTATCTGAATCAACACCCTGAAATAGGCGATGAGATTGCAGAGCACGTTATTAACAATGCGCAGAAACGCCAAAAGGCCAGCAAAAAAGTCATTCGAAAAAAAGTAGCCTCTGGACCCGCTCTTCCGGGCAAACTGGCTGACTGCTCATCTCAAGATTTAAGTATGACAGAGATCTTTCTGGTAGAGGGTGACTCGGCGGGTGGGTCAGCTAAACAAGCCCGGGACCGAGAATTCCAGGCGATCATGCCTTTAAGAGGTAAAATCCTTAATACTTGGGAGGTTGATTCAGACCAAGTATTGGGTTCACAAGAGATTCATGACATTTCAGTAGCAGTCGGAGTTGAACCTGGGTCCACCGATATCAGTAACTTACGATATGGTAAGGTTTGCATCTTAGCCGATGCAGATTCTGACGGTGCTCATATCGCTACACTGATCTGTGCATTATTCGTTAAACACTTTCGCCCCATGGTTGAGGCCGGACATATCTATATTGCGATGCCACCGCTATATCGCGTTGATATCGGCAAAAAAGTCGAATATGCGCTTGATGAAAGCGAACGACAAGCCATTATAGACCGTATTGAATCACAAAAGCTGAAGGGAAAAGTTTCAGTTACGCGATTTAAAGGCCTTGGGGAGATGAATCCCGGGCAACTTCGTGAGACCAGTATGTCTCCAGACACCCGCCGCCTCATCCAATTAACACTAGAAGATCCGGCAGATGCTGATGCAACCATGGACATGTTACTCGCAAAAAAGCGTGCTTCAGACCGAAAATCTTGGTTAGAGACTAAAGGTGACCTAGCAATTATTTGATGATTAGTCGAAATATGTCATACTCCGTAGCGCTTGGTGTAGTTTTGGCAAGTCAGAACTTACTCCAAATAAAGATGACTAATATGTCATGAACTTTAAAGTGGTTACCATTACTAAATTTGTTCCCCCAACAAGTATTTAATGGTCACTACTTAATACTTAAAAACTATCGATTAACGCAAGTCATGTCTTGTCGCTCGTATCCCCATACGAATCCGATTAAGGCCTGTATACAAAAAACAAGGAAATCAGCGACTGATGAACAAGGAGCTTGTGATGAAAAGTTTACGCAATTTAGGCTTAGGTGCCGTACTAATTGCCCTCGCCGGAGTGGCGCACGCTAACCCAGGAAATAAACTCGGTTTTAATACTAGTGGACTAGCTCAAATAGCAGTTTCTAACCCTTTCATTGATAAATTCAAAGTATCCCGTGGATGGATCACCTCTTGTAATTATGACTGGCAAAATGACACGGCGATTGACGCAGGTTGCACTAAAAAAACATCCTTCAATACGGGTGAAAGCGAGAAAGTTAAGGTTGACCGTTTTGGATGGCCAATGCGTTTACCTACATCGGGCGAAGCACCGATTTACACTACAATTAGCGCTATTTGGGATTTAGGTGAGTTTTTCACCTTGGGCGACTATGTGGTTACCTACCAAGGTGATGCGGATATAAAACCCCACGGTGACTTAGTGATCACCAATCAAAAACCAGGTCGTATCGAGTTCAAACTTAACTCAACAAAACGTAACTTACGTTTACACATTACACGAATTAATCCACGTAATTACATTAAAAACATCAAAGTTATTCCTAAACGCTTTGTACAAGTTGCAAGCCGTCAAAAGTTTAACCCAGATTATGTAAATACTATCCGTCCGTTCAATTCAATTCGCTTCATGCCTTGGCAGAACACTAAAGACACTCTGTTTACTCGCTGGGAACAGCGCACTACGCCAAACCATGCGTTCTATAACGGCAACGCTGGCATGCCGATTGAAACAATGGTCGAGCTCTCTAACCTAGTCAATGCAGATCCTTGGTTCTCAATGCCTCACCTTGCAGACAACACCTTGCTGTATCGTTTTGCACAGACGGTAAAACAGAAGATGAAGCCTGGCCTTAAGGTATATGTTGAATATTCCAATGAAATCTGGAACTACATGTATCCCGCGACTCATCATGCAACACGAGAAGGTCTTAAACGCTGGCCACGTGCATACCCAAAACTCAATCAAGGCGCACGCAACCTCAAACTTGCTTTGAACTACAACGCGTTACGCACAGGCCAAATCTGTGATATCTGGAAGCGAGTATTTAAAGGTCAAGAACGCCGAGTGGTTTGCGTGGTCTCTGCTTATGCGGGCGCACCAGCAATGGGTGAAGAGATTTTAAGCTGCCCGTTAGCAGGCGGTGGTTGTGCGAAGAAAGTTGATGCGTACGGCATTGCACCTTACTTTGGCGACTACATTGCTCGTATCGAAAACCGAGCGCAACTACGTAGCTGGGCACATTCTGGCGCAGCGGGTATGAACAACCTGTTCTCTGAAATCAATCGAGGCAACTTTATTGATGATAAGATTCCAGGTGGAGCAATTCCTCGCGCAATGAAGAACAGAATCACACCAAATGTAGCGCTTGCTAAAAAATACGGTGTTAATTTGGTTGCCTATGAAGGTGGACAGCATTTACTTCGTGTTGACCGCCCGCACGTCATCTATGACGAGAAAGTCTTCGAGCTATTCTCAAAAGCTAACCGTGATCCTCGTATGATTCAATCTTACCAACAGTATCTTAATGCTTGGGGAAGAAGCGGCGCCGGTATAATGATGCACTTTAACGGTATTTCTAATATCGATAATCGCAATTACTTTGCAATGCTTGAGCGTCCAGAGAATCCTAACTCAGCTAAGTATCGTGCGTTAACAAACTACTTACGTCAGCGTTAAATTATTACCAGACGTAGTGTTAAGGGCGAACCGCAAGGTTCGCCCTTTTTTGTGGGCAGGCGGAATCGTGCAGATGGCATCGTATTGCAAAAGTGTTAAACTCCTCAACAGTCAAATCAACACGAAGATCTAAGCATGCCTTGGGATGAAGAAACACAAGAATTTATCTATGCAGAACGTCCTAACAAGACGCTTATCAAGAAAGAGCTTTATGCGCTTCAAGATCTCGCTAAGCGTATCATCGCACTACCTGAAAGCTACTTCGAAGACCTGCCGCTCTCTGAAAGCATGCGTGATGCATTCTTATTAGCACGTCGTATTGAACGGGCCGCACTTCAGCGTCAGCTACGCTACATTGCAGGTCGTTTCCATGAAGAAGACATTGATGCGATTGAGCTTACCATGGCACGACAAAATGCCCCAAAGAAAGAAGCGGTTGACCGTCTGCATCGTGTTGAAGAGTGGAGGGATAAACTCATTGCTGGGGATAACGCGCTGTTAACAAATTTAGTTGATCAGTTTGATGCCTGTGACGCCCAACATTTGAGGCAGCTTATTCGCAATGCTAATAAAGAGCTTAAAAACAATAAGCCACCAAAGTCTTCACGCCTAATTTTCAAGTACTTAAACGACCTAGACGAACAGCAAGCGAGCGATGAAGACTAAAATGATTATAGCGCCACAGTCCTAATACAGCTGTAGCGCTAGTGCTTGGTTACTTACCCATCATGCCTTTGATTGCTGCAGGTATATCCGCTGGCATTACAAGCGTCTTACTGTTACCAGACTCTGCAAGCTTCTCCAGTGAACCAATATATTTTTCACCCAGTAAATAAACAACCGGGATCTCATTCTCACCAATAGCTGATGTAACCATCTCTATGGAACGCTTACTAGCCTCAGCCAATATAACCTGCGCTTGTGCATCTCTCCGTGAAGCTTCTAAA
>CALHTA010000094.1 GCA_938038645.1 uncultured Thiotrichaceae bacterium | reverse complement strand
TGTGCGGCTGCCATAACATCTCTGCCCTTTAGGACAAGTGGTATTGCTTGGGCTTGAATTGGAGAGGGTGTGTCGTATCCTTGTTCCTTGACGGCTTCCAGGATAGAGGCCGAAAGGCCCAGTGAGTCAAAGCTCATATTTTTTCTCGTTTTTACTGCTTTAATAATGCTGCTTGTACAGCGGATTTGCATCTTACAGGATCTGTAGAGCAAGTGCTATTAATGCTTATAAGCAGTTTTCCAATAATTCGTAACAGCGCTTATTTTGTCTTCTTTAGAAGTGACAGCACACTATTGGATGTGATCGTTTTAGCATTGTCTCGGTAGGTTTCATGATTGCTTTCAATGTCGCTAAGCTTATATAAATAATTCACCATCATGCCTGCGGATTCACTGATTCCCTTCGTCGAAGTATCAGCTAGCCAGTTAATGCGTTCGAGTCTAGCGCCATTATTGAGATGGAAGTTGGCGACTGGGTCTAGTGCGCGATTTCGTTGTTTTGTATGCACTAAATATTCAGCGGTCAGTCGCATAAGCGGTTGTTTTAAAGCCGCTACTAACGTCTCATTGAAGTGCCAATCAGGTTTGTTCAGTGTTTCGCTAAGCGTCGTAAATTCATCAATCTTTCTTAAGGTCTGGCGTTCACTTGGCAACAGTAGATCTGTTTCGCTGTTACTGTCTAGCCAACGACGAAGTCCGGGAATAGGGGAGAGCGTCGAGAACGTTTTAATATTGGGAAGCTCGGCCTTTAAATCAGCGACAACACGTTTTATGAGGAAGTCTCCAAAACCAACACCTGCTAAACCACTTTGCGCATTTGTTATGCTGTAAAAAATAGCGGTATCAGCTTCAAATGGATCCTCAAGCGGCGCGGACTCATCAAGAAGCGCTTGGATATTCCCAGACAGGTCTTTAACCAGGGCAACTTGAACAAAAATGATGGGTTCATCAGGCATCCGTGGATGAAAGAAAGCGAAGCAGCGGCGGTCTGTTTGCAGTCGGTTCTTTAAGTCACTCCAAGAGCGAATCTTATGTACCGCTTCGTAATGAATAAGTTTTTCAAGAACAGATGCAGGGGTTGACCAAGAGAGGCGCACCAAGTCCAGAAAGCCAACGTCAAACCAGGATTTCAACAAATCTTTTAAACTTTTATCCAGTTCCTTGAAGCTAGGGTTGTCTCGTTCTCCCAAGCGGTTTAAATCAGACCTCATATCGACTAAAAACTTAACACCACTGGGAAGCGAGTTGAACTGAGTCAGCAATGCAAGCCCAGCTGGCTTGAGTGCATTGCGCATTTTTTGATGTAGCTTACCCAAATTCTCTGTATCTGAGGATGAGATCTCTTCAGCGAGCTGCTTAACGCTTTGATTATCAACACCAAAATCTTGTGCTAGTAATTCCAAGAAGCGTAATCGACCCGTATCATTCAAGCCGAGATAAGCTTCCCCTAACTTAGCCGCTCGCGCTCTGGCTGAAACGTTTCCACCTTTACTTTCAAGGCAGTCACGCATCTGTTGCTTAAGATGCACAATGTCACTGTCTGGCAAATCAGGTTTTAGCGCAGGGTGATCTGAGCTAAGGATGTTTATCTGTTGCCAAACAGAGCGAAGATTAAACAGGGTTCTGTCGAACAGCTTGGATTTCATGTTTGTAGTCATAGTGAAAGACTAGGTCAGTATCCATACGCTAGCAAATGAAAATTGAGCAGACTGAGCAAAATTCTGATAACTAGCAGCAACCCTTATAATCCTTGCAACTTGCTACAGAAAAACTCTACGAGTGGTTGTTCGAGGATTGGTTTGGGTCACCAAATACGCGTTCATAATTCCAGCCCCGTATCCCTTGAAGCAGGGTATACCCCTTACGTTGGCCTATTGGGAGTCCGGCATCGTCTTTGCTCAATGTATCAAAGTCTTTTGCCAGCTGCTGCATTTTACGCTGGAACAGCGCATTACTGGCATCACTCAGCATGCCATTAAGCACGACTAGCTTTTCTGTTTCTTTAGCAAACTTGGTTCTAAAAAACTCGTTTTCGATCTTTGCACAAAAAAGCTGCATGATAGGGCCATCATTACGCCATTTGAAGTTGGGAGAGACTAAAAGTTTTATGCGGTTTCCAGGTAGCAGCTCAATAATATGAATGCGGTCAAGATGCGCAAGATAGCGAATGCACTGCGGCTCGGTAAAGTCATGCCGGCTGATGATATCGTGGAGTTTCCAGCCGTTAAGAACATAGACAGTGATCATTAATAAATTGAGGTCGTTGGCAATCTCTTTTTCTTGCTCAAGCGTTAGTTCGCTAATCGCGGTGTTATGCTCGATTTCCATGGTTCTAACGAGGTCAGAAATTTCAATTTCCATCAAGCTACAAATGGTATCAAGGCGTTGGAGTGATATGTTTTGTTCTGAGAATAGCCGTTTAACACTGGCTTCAGAAAGTGACAAGCAGTTGGCTACATCGAGATAAGTCTTGCCATTTTGTTTTAGCAAACGCTTTAGTGTTTTTACTAGCGGGGTGGTCTGAGACATTTTATTTCTCCTCTACAGCGTAGGGCGCGGTTAGGTGAAATTACATTTTCTTGAAGATTTGTGCCACCGCTTCAGGGTTAGACGGAAAGAACATATGGAGATAAGTGGCGGTAAGGTTTTGTTCGCGATAAATAGCTTCACCCGGTGCCGGGTGACGCTGCCGCCTTCCGTGACTGATTGCCTCAGGGGTGCCTGCGCTTCTTGAGCGATGATGCGCGTGCGCTCTTACATCCCCTTCGGGCAGCACCGCAGTTTGCATGCCTTGGCAGCCGCTTCGTCCACGCATTGCCCCATGTCCTTGCATTAGTCCGAGCATTTTGAAGGTTGTGCCTTGTAGGTCAGTAAGCGTTTCCATCGTGTAGAGGAAGCCACCACATTCTGCAAGAATTGGTTTTCCCGAATTGTAAAACTGGTGAATTGCCTGAGTCATTGCGCCATTTTCTGACAGCTTTTGAGCGTGTAACTCAGGATAACCACCAGGAAGCCATAGTGCGTCAACTTCTGGAACATCATTATCATGGAGTGGTGAGAAGTAATGACACTGTGCGCCCATTTCTTCAAGTAAACGTATGTTTGCTGCATAAATAAAGGTAAATGCCTCATCTCGAGCAATGCCGATTTTCATGCCGCTTAACAGTGTATTCGCTTTGGGGACATCAGCGTCTTCAAACTTTACTGGGGCTGGAAGCTCAGTCATCCCAGAGTCTTCAATCCATTGGGCGCCACGCTCAATACAAATTTCTAGCTCATCACGAATTTCTGATGCTTGCACTAAACCCAAGTGACGTTCAGGTAAGCTGACTTCAGGGGTGCGTGCTAGGGTTGCAATTAAAGGAAGGCTTTCAGGAAGCGCATCGCGGATAAGTTGTGAATGTCGTTCTGATCCACAGTTATTCGCAATCAAGCCCGCAACAGTATAGTCATCTCGGAAATTAGCTAAACCTGACGCTAGAGCGGCAGCTGTTTGCGCCATGCCTTTAACATCCATTACTATCGCGATAGGTATACCAAAGGTTGCGGCAAGGTCGGCACTAGAAGGGTCGCCGTCAAACATCCCCATGGCGCCTTCGATTAAAATTAAGTCAGCGGCTGAAGCCGCTTCATAAAGTTTATGCTTGCAGTCAGCCTCGCCTGCCATCCAAAGATCTAATGGCTCTACGGGATGGCCTGAGGCTTGTTCAAGAATTTGTGGGTCTAGGTAGTCCGGGCCAGTTTTGAAGACGCGGACTTTTTTGCCTTGTTTGCTGAAGTAGCGCGCTAAACCAGCAGTGATGGTTGTTTTCCCCTGTCCTGATGCAGGAGCAGATAAAAATAGGGCAGGGCAATGTGTTGTCATACGCGTAAGCTTAATTAAGCGGTTTTATAAACATCCGTCGATGGTACAGCAACTTTAGCTTGCTCGTTAAGGATATTCATTAGCAAAATTACGCGTTCTTCACCGCTGTAGCGTTCAAAAACAGCACTGAGTCCTTCAAAAGAGCCACTTTTGATAGTGACCACATCGCCATTTTGAAAGTGATCTAGATCAACAGCTCTTTCTGCAAATTGACTTTCTTGGATGCGCAGTTGTTCTATTAGAGTTTCAGGAATGCTGAGCGGCAAATCTCCAAATCTAACCATTCCCGAGACGCCATAAGTTGACTGAATAGGCGCCCAATTGTCGTTGACAGCGTCTAAACTAATAAACAGGTAGCGAGGGAATAACGACTCAGTAATTTTAATTGTCTTACCTCTGCGTACTCTTTCTCGCATGGCCAGTGGCCGGTAGGTAGTATAACCTTGATTGTTAAGTTGCTCTTCCGCGTAAGCGTCTTTCTGTGGTTTGCTCATTAGTGCATACCACTGCTTAGTTTTACTTAGGCTCATTTAGAATAATCTCTTATATTTTAGCGCCACGACACGGCGGCTATGATAACACCTAAAAAAAAATAATTGAAGTTATTATTTAACATTTTTGGACTCATATTGTTTTTTATTGTCTTAAAGTTGTCGATAAAAGGTGTTTAGAAACCCTTCAACATGAATTTCAAAGATATTGTTTAGAATTTAAGTATTAGAAATAATAGGGTTAAGATAGAAAAATTATTAACTGTGCGAATATTGTACGCTCAGAGTAGACTTATCTGTGTAGTTTTTCAAGGAAGTGATTTAAAATTCTGATTATATTTTGGCATACCCTGTTAAAAATGACATTCACTAGAATTAGGGGGTTCCAAAAATTCATATTACCCATATAATGGCTTGTTCTATATAAAAATAGTTTTGAATTTAACGATATCTGCTTAAATGCTATAAGAATAAATTCTAAAACTGATCAAAATTAGTAATTTAATAAACTAGGAGTAAAGTCATGCCAGAGTCCCCGTCTAGCAACATGGCTTCAAAGCAATATTGTCCGAAATGTGAAAGTTTTAATCTTAAAAGACTCCAACGAGGCTACTTTAAAAGAGTCATATTAAAACGACCCATTGCTTATATATGTCGCGAGTGCCATACAGAAGTCTCAGAACTAGAAATAATGAAAAATGAGGTTAGGGAGGTTCCTTTGTTTATCTCATACGGCTAAACGATATCCTAGACTTAGATACATGGCTTAATTAACGTGTATATGGATATCTTGTTGCTTTTGTGTTTTGAGGACATTGAGATTTGCCCATAGGAATATTAAGGCACCCGCCATTTCCATACTCTCCTCGAGGGCTGTAGCTAAGGCATATTCCAAGGATTTAGTTCTCATATCTTCGCTTAAAAGCTCAATGATCAGAGCCCCAGATATAAAAATCACACCGGATGTGAGGTATATCGTGGCTAGACGCCTGTCTAATGAGCGCAAAAATGGTATAAATATCGTACCAGTAATTGCAACAAGAATGCCTGCGGGTATTGCCCAATTAAAATCTATGGCGCTATGAAATGTTTCGTGTAGGCCTGCAACCTCATCTATCGATAGCACTAAAAAACCAATGGCTAATGCCCACCAGTAATATCGTTTTTCTTGTGCGAGATTGCTAGCAATAATGCAAAGCACAAAGGCATTGTTTAGCAGTAGAAAATGTGAAAACCAAGTGGGTAGATTGTTTTCTTCATCTAAGTCAAATAACTGCCTTAGCAGCCAAGGCAGTTTTTCCGATAGGTAATGGTAACAATACAAGGCTAGATGAGTGCACACGAGTAATAATGCTATTACTGCTAATGTGCGCATGTAGTAAGTAACCTTTAGGTTTAACCGGTAGGTATTGTTCATAGCTTGCTGCTTAAGAGTGTTATGTCTGTATTTTTAATTATGGTGGTTTGATTAAAGCAATCTACAGGTTGACTGGATATGAACACTGGACTTTATTTGGTGTGATTTTTGATCATTTTATAGGCTTTAAACATGACTATGCGTTTATTGGATCTACCTCAAAAGCCTTAATCGTCATAGATATCAGCGCGTAATAGCCAAGTACCCCTATCAGGTCAACGAGGCGCTCCTTTCCTAATAATTGCTCAGCTTCTTGATAAAGTTCATCTGAAAGCTTACGGTCTATATTGAGTCGGCGAGAAACACGATAAACAACTGATTCATCGGCTCGGTCAAAATCTGGTTCTTTGTCTTTAGCCAATGCATTGATAATGTTATCGGCTAAACCCGCTGCTCGAGCAGGCGGCTCATGAGAATCCCATTCAAAGCCTGCATCCCAGATTCTAGCGGTCACTAAAATTGCAAGTTCAGAAAGGCGCGGCTCTAGTGAGCTATCGTATCGGCAATACTGGCCAAGTTGCTGAGCTTTATCTGCGAGAGCGGCACGATGTAGCCATACGCCTAGAGGGCCAACCACTTCACCTCTAGGGCCGGAAGCAATGGCTTCGTAAACAACTTGTTGATCTTCGTCTAGTTCATTACGGTTTGGAGTGTTTAGTCGCGCCATAATATTTTCCTTGAGTGATTCTAGCGGTCAAAATTAGCATCATATAGTGATAATATCTCAATTACATTCAGTAAATATCTATGGATTATGAATATCTATCAAGTACTCGAACAGCACGCTATTCCTTACAAAAGGTTTGATCACGAAGCGGTTTTTGATTGTGATGCAGCCGATGCTTTGGGGCTTGATACTCAAGGCATTGCGACAAAGAACTTATTTTTAAAAGACCGCAAGGGAAGACGCCATTTTTTGGTAGTTGTTCATAGTGAGAAAGCATTGGATTTAAAATCTTTAGGCGAGACTTTAGGTGTTAAAGGCCTTAGTTTTGCATCAGTTAAAAGACTTGATAGGTATCTTTCCACAACAGCGGGTTCAGTATCGATTTTGGATATCTTGAGAGATGACGAAGGTGCAGTCGAGTTGATTATTGATCAATCTGTTTTAGAGAGTGCGATGCTGCAGTGTCACCCCCATACCAATACTGCAACGCTGGATATCGCGGTTCCTGATATGAGAAAGCTACTTGAAGCGTATAACCGAAGCTATACAGCGATTCAGTTATGATGACTAATATTACCTCAAGCGAACATTATACTGAAGGAGTACTTAGCTATACGCGATGGCGAGCTGATGCAATGCAACATATTAATGCTGCAATCGAGGTGGATGCAGATGCGCTCTTGCCTAAGTTGACAAAAGCATGGGTGCTTCAGGGCGCGCGCGACACGACTTTTACAAAAAATATCAGCGATTTAGTCGAATCCACAGAAAACTTGCTTCCCCCTAGCCAAAGTCGCGAAAGGGACTTGTTTGAAGCGTTACAATTGGCTCGTCAAGGAAAGGGGATCGAGAGTGCCACAGCTTTAGAGGCCATACTTCATAAAGATCCAACGGACCTATTGGTACATCAACTTCTTCATGAAGGGCTATTTTGGTTGGGACAGGCCCATTGGATGCGAGATGCCATTGAAAAAGCCATACCGGCTTGGGATGAAACTTCGCCTGATTATGGTCCTTTTATTGCCTTACGTGCCTTTGCGAATGAAGAGGCGGGTTACTTAAAAGATGCCGAAAGGTTCGGCAGAATGGCGATTGAGATTGACCCCTCCAATATTTGGGCAGCACATGCAGTTGCGCACTCCTTATACATGAAGGGTGAGCATGATAAAGGGACAGATTTAGTCGAAACGCTCAGTTCCAATTGGGGAGAGGCGAATCAAATGCGTCACCATATGTGGTGGCACATGTGCCTTTTCTTACTTGAGCAAGGCGACCATGAACGTATTTTACAGTTGCTAACGACAGAAGTTCGCAATCCAAATTCGGCATTGATACAAGAGTCACCTGCTGCATCAATTGACATTCAGAATGTCGCTTCATTGCTCTTCAGGTTAGAGCTTTATGGTGTTGACGCCACAGAGTATTGGCAAGTGCTTAAACCTATCTGCGCTAATCGAGTGAGCAATCATGGAAATGCCTTTGGTAACGTCCATGACATGATGGTGCTAGCAGCGACAGGGCAATTTGAAGCGGCAGAAGAATTACTGATGAGCATGCGCACTAGCTTTGTTGGCCAGTCTGGTGCAACTGCTTTGGCCTATAATGTCATTGCTGTACCAGTTTGTGAGGCTGTTCTAGCGCATCGGCGAAAGAACTATAAACAAGTATTGGTAAAATTAAGCGGTATTCGACACCAGTTTAGTTTGATGGGAGCCAGCCATGCTCAGCGCGATATTTTTTATCACATGATGGTGCAGGCCGCTGAGAAAGAAGGTCGAGAAGACCTTCGAGCGGTTTTTATTAGAGATATTGAAAGATTGGGATTTAATGATGTTCCAAGTCGAGCAGCATATAAACGATGAGGTGTGAATGAGTACGGTAAATAAAAATGAGCAGCATTTCATTCGCCATGGATTGTCCCTGGAGTCACCTCTTGAAAATCAGACGGGATACCTCACGCCACCCGACCGTTTCTTCGTCTGCAATAGCGGTACTACTCCGATTATTGATTCACAAAATTACAGCTTACGAATCTGGGGCGATGGTGTTTCTAACGAAATTACCTTGTCCTACGAAGACTTGCTAACAATGCCACAACACACCGTTCCGGCAGTGTTGGAATGTGCCGGTAACCATCGATCATTCTTTCGAGATGTGGATGGTTTAAACATTGAAACGCCAGCGGGCACCGAAGAGTTAATTTGGTCAATGGGCGCGATGGGTATGGCTGAATGGACCGGCGTATCTTTAAGAGATGTTTTGAATTTGGCCGGTGTTGATTCAAACGCAGTGCAAGTTTGCGGGAGAGGTTCTGAAACTGACTCAGTAGAAGGCGAAGTGAGATTGCCAATGCCGATGGATAAGGCATTGGACATCGATACTTTGCTAGCCTTGCAAATGAACGGTGAGCCTTTGCCCGCTGATCATGGTTTCCCTGTGCGCGTGTTAGTGCCGGGTTGGATAGGGGCTTACAGCATAAAATGGGTACAGGATATTGAAGTCTCAATGCAACCAATCTGGGTGCGTCGCAACACGACATCTTATGTGATGAAAGGTGAACTATGGCCGGAGTCAGAGCATGCGCCATCTCAAGGTAAGCCTCTGACTCAGCAAAATATTAAAAGTAGCTTGGCGTTGCCATGGCCAACTAGTTTAGCTTCAGGGTTGCAGACCATTCATGGTTACGCGCGCTCCCCAGGTAGTCCGATTGCCTCAGTGAAATGGAGTGACAACCAAGGTGAGACTTGGAGTGAAGCTGCTCTTATTGGCAGTAATGAGAAATATGGTTGGGTAAGGTTTGAGTTTGAGTGGCAAGCTGAAGCCGGTGAGCAAGTGCTAATGACGAAAGCGACTGACCAAGCAGGGCGTGTGCAACCTGATAGTACGCCATTTAATAAAGGCGGCTACTTGTACAATGCTGTTCATCCTCACCCAGTGACGGTAGTTTAAAGAGAAAGCATGTAGTGGCGCTTTTTAGAGAAAACGCTACCTCAGGAGATTTCTTGGTTGATTCCCGTATGTTTATTAACAACTTTAATCACCTCGTCCGGAGTGATACGGCCAGTTTTCTTGCTAACCACTAATGATTTTGAAGTACCCTCCGAAACCTTTAGGTCGCCTTTATAAATAGTGTGGATAGAGTAGAAAAACTTATCATCCCAATGAGTCACTTCTGAAACTACCCTGATTTTATTAAAAACGTAGAGTGGTTTAATAAATGTCATCGTGACATCAGCCACGATCGGCATCCATTTCTCTTTTATCATTACGCTTGCAAGGCCTGATCTTACAAACAGATCCATACGGCCAAGGTCGCAGATAGTTAAATACCTGCCGTTGTTCATGTGAAGATTTAGGTCGAGATCGTTTGGATAAACTCGGGTGTGAATTTCATTACTATAGCTTTCGCTAGTGATGCTTGGGCGCAAGCGTGCATTGATAAGTACCCAAATCAGCCTAAAATATAAATTCATGTTTGTTTCTCGTTATCGCTTTTCATTTCCTAATACCTGTGTGTGAGTCGGCTACAATGCCTGAAAACACAAAGACAGGATGCAGAAACCTAGCGAGTTTAATCCAGAAAGAAGTTTACATGATTATATTTCTTGAGCTATTACTGTTCGAGCGTCGTTCTTGACCTTTTAAAATCACTAACCTGATCCAGCTCAGCAACTTGTGTTGGGTTCAGCCTCTTATCAAGCCCATCCAGTATTTCGGTCAGCTGCTCAGGCGAGTTAGCTCCAAGAATTGGTGCGCTAACCCAAGGCTTTGCTCGCAGCCAGTTGATAGCGACTTGCGCTGGAGTGCTTCCAGATTGCTCAGCAACCTCAATGACTTTCTCAATAATTTGCCAGTTCTGATCACTTATGCGGTTTTTGGCATTTTCTTCGGCCCTTACACTGTTAGGTAATGGTTTGCCTTCACGATATTTACCGCTGAGGATCCCCCCTGCTAAAGGACTATAAGGAATCACCCCAATATTATAAGTGCTGCAAACCGCCGCTAGCTCTGATTCAAAATTGCTTCGGACAGGCGAAGATAAATTGTATTCTGGTTGTAAGCTGATGAATCGTTCCTTGTTGTTTTTGTCCGCAGCCCATAATGACTGTATCAAGCGCCAAGCACTAAAATTCGAACAACCGATATAGCGTACTTTGCCTTGACGAACT
>CALHTA010000093.1 GCA_938038645.1 uncultured Thiotrichaceae bacterium | reverse complement strand
TGGAGGAGCGAATCTATGAAATCATTAAAGCATTGTATTGCAGCCGCATTATTAGCGGGAACAAGCAGCATGGCACAAGCTGCTGACCTTGAAGTTACTCATTGGTGGACTTCAGGTGGTGAAGCGGCTGCTGTAAAAGTCTTGGCCGATAACTTCAACAAGACGGGACATAACTGGAAAGACTCTGCGATTGCAGGCGGCGGAAACGCACGTCCAGTCATCATCAGTCGTATCTCTGGTGGTGACCCAATGGGTGCTACACAGCTAAACTCTGGTCGTGATGCTGAAGAACTCGTTCAGGCTGGCTTTATGACAGACTTGACTGAATTGGCAGAGAAAGAAGGATGGAAAGATATCGTTCGTCCTAGCAAGTTACTTGATTCTTGTACTTATGAAGGCAAAATTTTCTGTGTTCCAGTCAACATTCATTCATTCCAATGGATGTGGTTGAATCGCTCAGTATTCACTGATAATGGCATGGAAGTTCCAAAGAGCTGGGACGAAATGACTGCAATGCAAGACAAGCTTAAAGAAAAGAATATTATCCCGCTAGCGCTTGGTGGTGAGCCCTGGCAGATCAGTGGATTGGCTGGGGTACTTACCGTTGCCTTGGGTGGCGTTGAACTGCATACCAAAATCAATGTTGAGAAAAGTGTTGAAGCGGCTGAAAGTGAGATCATGACTCGCGTATTTGAAGCACTAGGGAATGCACGCAGCATGGTTGATCCAGGTAACGTAGGTCGTGCCTGGAACACTGCTACCAACATGGTTATCACCGGCAAAGCCGCTTCACAGATCATGGGTGACTGGGCACAGGGTGAGTTTGCGGTAGCTGGCCAAGTTGCAGGTAAAGACTATGACTGCCTTCCTGGTCTAGGGATTAACCCTGTATTAGACACCGGCGGAGATTCATTCTTTTTCCCTAAGCCAAAAGGCGATAATGCTGAAGAGATTGTAAAAGCACAGCTAGCGATGGCTTCAATGCTCATGTCAAAGCAAGTGCAGGTAGACTTCAACCTTAAGAAAGGTTCATTACCGATCCGTGGTGATATCGACATGAGTGCGGCGAATGACTGCATGCAGAAAGGTATCAAGATTCTTGAAAAGCCAGAAAACATTTTACCTTCAAGTGAGCAAGTTTGGTCACCAGACACTCAGGGTCAGTTTGAAGATCTTTGGGTTGAGTTCTTTAGCTCACCTGAAATGAAAGTGGCAGATGCTCAAGCCCGTTTTGTAAATATCATCAAAACTGCAGATTAATATTTCTGTGTACTTCAGCCGCACTAGCGGTTGAAGTATGAGTTTTGTTGATCTCGAAGGCTTGATTGTCCAGTATGGCTCGCCAATGCTGGGCAATAACTCTTAACGAGTACGCGGGTGATCTATCAAAGATTGCCGCATTTATTAGAGCGTAATATTTGAGAAAGGCTCATATGGCTACCGACGCTAGACCTAATACCTTATTCCGAAATCTCAATGCGAAGCTCGCGGCTTTGCCGATGATTTTATGCACGATGCTAATCTTCGTGGGCTGTTCACTTTGGACAATTATTTATTCTTTTACTTCTTCCAAAGCTTTACCTGTTGAGAAGTTTGTAGGCTTTGCACAATACGAAAGGCTATTCAACACCAGTCGATGGGTGCAATCCGTTGAAAACATAATGATCTATGGCATTGTTGCCTTAATCTTTTCATTTGTGGTTGGATTCATTTTAGCTGCGTTTTTAGATCAAAAAATCCGTTTTGAAAATACCTTCCGCACCATCTTCCTTTATCCTTTTGCGCTTTCTTTTATTGTGACAGGGGTTGTGTGGCAGTGGATTCTTGACCCGAGTTTGGGGCTGCAAGAGACCATGAGAAATCTAGGATGGGAAAATTTCACCTTCGACCTGATTAGCGGTAAAGACACGGTTATCTACGCTTTGTTGATGGCAGGCCTTTGGCAAGGCACCGGCTTTGTGATGGTGCTTATGCTGGCTGGTTTGCGTGGTATTGATGATGACATTTGGAAAGCGGTACGGATAGAAGGTATCCCTAAATGGAAAACTTACATTGTCGTGGTCATACCAATGATGAGAGGAGTATTGATAACGACCTTGGTTATCGTGTCGGCAGGGATTGTAAAGCTTTACGATTTGGTGGTGGCACTGACCAATGGGGGGCCAGGTTTATCTTCAGAAGTACCTGCCAAATACGTTTATGACTTCATGTTTTCAAGAGCCAATATCGGTCAAGGTCTTGCCGCATCAACCGTCATGTTAGCCACAGTATTCATAATCCTTATCCCTTGGATTTATCTTGAATACGGCAACAAAGGAAAGAAATAGTCGCCATGATGAATGAACCTTATGGCCCACGTCCGGGCAAAATTTTAAACCCTACACGTATTATGGTGTATGGCGTTTTAATCGTTGCAGCAATTTACTACCTGTTGCCGCTTTACATCATGATTACTACCTCAATGAAAGGCTTACCTGAAATACGCATGGGTAACATCTTTGCTTTGCCAGTTGAGGTGACCTTTGCGCCTTGGGCTAAGGCTTGGGATAGTGCGTGTACTGGTTTGTACTGCGAAGGCTTAAAAACGGGCTTTTGGAACTCGGTGATTATAACGATACCTAGTGTGATAGTGTCGATAGCGATTGCTTCTGTTAACGGTTACGCGCTTTCTAACTGGAAATTCAAAGGGTCCGAAGTTTTCTTTACTATCCTTATTTTTGGTTCCTTTATTCCTTTCCAAGTCATGTTGTATCCGTTGGTTATTGTGACACGAGAATTGGGGATATTTGGTTCACTCTGGGGAATAATTTTTATCCATACCATTTTTGGTATGCCAATACTGACACTACTGTTTAGGAACTACTTTGCTTCCTTACCGGAAGAGCTGTTCAAAGCGGCACGAGTCGATGGAGCGGGGTTCTGGGGAATCTTCTTTAAGATAATGGTGCCAATGTCTGTGCCTATTTTTGTGGTCGCAGTCATCTTGCAAATCACGGGTATTTGGAACGACTTCCTGTTTGGTGTGGTGTTTGCAGGAACAGAGAATTTCCCGATGACGGTGCAGCTAAATAATATCGTAAATTCGAAGCAGGGCGTCACTGAGTACAACGTCAATATGGCCGCTACCATCTTAACGGGAGCCGTGCCTCTGATCGTTTATTTCTTATCGGGTAAATATTTTGTACGCGGCATCGCCGCTGGTGCGGTGAAAGGTTAAATATGAAAAACAGTATTGAAATAAGAGACTTATCGTTAAACTTTGGTGCCGTCAAAGTACTAACTGATCTAAATCTAGATATCCAAGACGGTGAGTTCTTGGTGTTGTTGGGTGCTTCTGGGTGTGGCAAGTCGACGCTTCTAAACTGCATTGCTGGTTTGTTAGATGTCTCTGGGGGCCAGATCTTTATAAACGGTGACAATGTCACTTGGAAAGAGCCTAAAGAGCGTGGCATAGGGATGGTGTTTCAGTCTTACGCACTTTACCCACAGATGACCGTAGAAGGTAATTTATCGTTTGGTTTGAAGAACTCCAAGGTACCAAAAGATGAGATTGAGAAGAAAATTGCTCATGCGGCAGGTATTCTTCAGATTGAGTCACTGCTTAAGCGTAAGCCAGGTGAGCTATCGGGTGGTCAACGTCAACGAGTCGCCATAGGTCGTGCATTAGTTCGTGAAGTCGAGGTGTTTTTGTTTGATGAACCCTTATCAAACCTCGATGCTAAGCTACGTGCCGATTTACGCGTTGAGATCAAGCGTCTGCATCAGAAGCTTAAAAATACTATGATCTATGTAACACATGACCAGATTGAAGCCATGACACTAGCAGATCGTATTGCGATTATGAAAGACGGATTGGTTCAGCAGTTAGATGACCCTCGGACAATTTATAATAATCCTGTTAATAAATATGTGGCTGGGTTTATCGGTTCACCTGGAATGAACTTCTTAGATGGGCAATTGAAGGCAGGAGAGCCAGCGAGCTTTAAAATGGCAGAGGGTAGTGTTGATTTGACAAACTATGCCTTCCAGCAATCCTTCACCGACGGCCAAAAAGTAACATTTGGTATACGACCCGAACACATTGTTGTTGGAGATGAGGCCTCGGAAATGCCATTTTCCCAAGAGGTCGAAGTTGAGATTATAGAACCTATGGGCTCAGATACTTTGGTCTGGACTAAGCTTAACAATCAAGACTTTAGGTTTATGTTAGATGGACAAATAGCCATTAACACCGGAGATAAAGTTAATATTGGGTTTGATCCAAAGATTTCATCAATCTTCGATGAAGCCACCGAGTTGCGTGTTTAAGAAAACAATTGTTAACTCTCATGAAAATGTTTTGCTGCCTTCGGGCAGCTTTATTAGTTTAATTTAGTGCCATTCTGAGCAGGGTAATGCGCTCTATATCAGTTTAGGTTTTTTGCTTGACAGTTTAAGAAAAAATATACATAGTGCTATATAGCACATGGTTGTCCAAGTGGTTCTGTTGCAACTGTTTGCTAAATTTCTATCGCAAATTTCATACAGAGTGGGTGGAGGAAAAATGAATCGTATCTTTCTGGGCTTTCTATCGAGCCTAATACTATTATCACCAGCAGCACAGGCTGAAGAGCGTAAAAAAGGTGGCACAGTGACCGGGCCGGTCATTGCAAATACCTTAATCGAAAACTTTAACCCGTTTACTCAACAGGCGGGTGCGAATCCTTCGCGTGGGTTTATTTATGAGCCGATGTTGTTTCACAATACGTTACAAAACAAAGTTGAGTATCGTCTTGCGGAGTCACACAAATATTCTGATGATCTAAAAACTGTTACTTTCACTCTACGTGAAGGACTTAAGTGGTCTGATGGTGAGCCACTGACAACAGCAGATGTTGTGTTCTCACACGAAATGGCAAAGAAAGACGCTAAGATTGATGTGGTATCTCTTTGGCAGGGCGACAAGCCGAAATTGACTGCTGTAGAAGCAATCGATGATCGTACCGTAAAGTTCACCTTAGCAGCTCCTGATTCAAGTGTGCATGGTGTGATTGCTGCGCACTACATTGTGCCAAAGCATATTTGGTCAAAAGAAGAAAATCATGCTGAGTTTAGAAATAAAAAGCCCGTAGGTAGCGGACCACTTACCGAAATTAAGAACTTTAAACCACAGCAGGTGATCGTTTGCCGTAACCCGAATTACTGGGAAGCCGGTAAACCAAATGTTGACTGCCTAAAGTTAAAGCAGTTTAAAGGTAATGATCAGGTGCAAGTAGCACTGATACGCGGTGAAATTGATTGGGGTTCAAACTTTATCCCTGACGTTGAGAAAACGTTCGTTGCTAAAGACGAGGAAAATAACCACTTTTGGTATCCTGCTGGTCCAACTGTAGGTATCTTCCTGAACACTAAACGTAAGCCAATGGATAACCTAGCATTCCGTCAAGCCTTCAGCATGGCATTGAATCGCCCAGAGATAGTTGATCTTGCTACTTACGGCTATGCGTCTGAGAACCCACACATTACGGGTATTGGTAACTTCTACGCAAAGTGGTATGACGACGAAGTTAATGCTAAGTATGACTACCTAAACAAGTACAGCCCAGAAAAAGCGAAAGCACTGCTAGACGAAGCGGGATACAAAGATATCGATGGCGATGGTAAGCGTGAGAATCCAGATGGCAGCAAAGCCAAGATCCAAATCATGGTGGTAAATGGTTGGACTGACTGGATGCAGACTGTACAAATGGTGACAGAGTATCTTCAGGAAGTTGGTATCGATGCGCAAATCCGCACCATGGAAATTGGTCAGAAGATCGATAAATTTAAAGGTGCAGATTATGACGCTGGTATCCTATGGACAGATATTGGTGCAACGCCACACACTTTCTACCAGAACGTACTCCATACAAAAGGTATCGGTGTCTCACTTCAGGCTAACCACGGTATCCATAGCGAAGAGATGGACAGCTTGTTAGATGAGTTTATTCAGACGGCTGACTTAGATCGTCAAAAAGAAATTAGCGCTAAGCTGCAGGCATTTTTTGCAGAGAACCTGATGATGATTCCAGTGTTTTCAAATCCTGAATGGTATCAGTACAGCACTAAGCGATTTGGGGGCTGGCCAACAGCAGAGAATCCATTCGTTAATCCACGTTTCTATGATGATGGTTCACGTGTATTGATGATTAACAACCTGTACCAAAAGTAAGGTAGAGAGAGTCATGGGAAGATTTTTGGGGAGTAGGTTGCTATTTTATATAGCAGCCTTCATGGTCGCCGTTACATTTAATTTTGTTCTTCCCCGGATGATGCCGGGGGATCCATTTGAAATCATGTTTGCCGCTGCACAAGGTAAAATTCAGCCTGAGCAAATGGCCGTGCTAAAAGAGCAGTTTGGATTTGTGGCTGGCCCGTGGCATGTGCAGTATTGGGATTACATTAAAGGTATTTTCAGTGGTGACCTTGGACCTTCCTTGACTTATTACCCGACACCAGTGACAGAAATCATCTCTGGTGCGTTGCCTTGGACAGTATTTCTAGCGGGTACTTCAACACTGATTTGTCTATTTATCGGTATCCTTCTAGGTATCTTTTCCGCTTACAATCGCGGGGGTAAGTTTGATTCGATTGTTGCCCCTGCCTTGGCATTTATTGGCGCCTTCCCGCAAATGGTGTCAGCCATGCTCATCCTATTTGGCCTTGGGGTCATTCTAAATTGGTTTCCGGTTGGCTATGGTTACAACCCTGATGTTGATGCGGGTTGGACATTGGAGTTCTTTATGAGTGTTGCTTATCACGCAGCACTACCGTTACTCACCATGATAATTTGTGGAATTGGTGGTTGGCTATTCCTTATGCGTAACAGCATGATCAACACACTTGGTGAAGATTACATCACTATGGGTAAGGCCAAAGGACTGTCGACTAGACGCGTTATGATTAATTATGCTGCTCGCAATGCTGCGCTGCCTGTAGTAACCGCTGTTGCAATGGCACTTTCCTTTGTCGTTGCGGGTGCTTTGATTATAGAGTTGATATACAACTATCCTGGCTTAGGTAATGAGATGCTAGGTGCAGTGGCGAGTCGTGACTATCCCCTATTGCAGGGCCTACTCTTGATCATTGTTGTTTGTGTATTAACCGCAAACTTTATAGCTGATCTGGCTTATTTCTGGCTCGACCCGCGTTTACGTAAATAATATCCACATTTAATGCTTTAGGCTTAACCGATGAAAAATCTACTGTCATTCTTTAAAGGTAATACGCCCGCCACAGTGGGTACTATTATTGTTTTGGTCTTTGTATTGCTAAGCGTTTTGGCACCTTGGATTACTCCTTACGATGCTAATAAACGAGTAGCGCGGGGTCATCAACCACCTAGTGCAGAATACATTATGGGTACAACGCGTTCTGGAAAGGATGTGTTGAGCCAAGTGATTTATGCTGGGCGAATCTCTCTTTTGGTTGGCTTTGGTGCGGGTTTGATAGCAACAATCATTGCCGTTTTGGTCGGCATTACTTCAGCCTATGCTGGGGGGAGAGTTGATGCGTTCTTAATGTTTGTAACTAATGTGTTTCTGGTGATGCCCGGCTTGCCAATGATAATAGTGTTGGCTGCATTTCTCGGCCAGGTAGGACCTTTGTCAATCGCCCTCATTCTGGGACTGTTTGGTTGGGCTGGAGGTGCCCGCGTGCTACGAGCGCAAGCCTTATCCATCAGAGAGAAAGAGTTTGTGACCGCTGCCGAAGTTATTGGCGAATCTAAGTGGCGTATCGTTATAGTAGAAATGTTGCCGAATATGGTGTCGCTAATAGTGGGTACCTTTGCAGGTGCGGCTCTAGGAGCGGTAATGGGGCAGGCAGCGTTGGAGTTTATTGGTCTGGGTGATCCTACGGTTATTTCGTGGGGAACCATGTTGCAATGGGCACAGCACAATTCTGCCTTAATTGTTGGGGCTTGGTGGGAAGCGATTGTTCCCGGTATTGCTATTGCTCTCTTTGCTGGTGGATTAACACTGTTTAATATGGGAATGGATCAGGTTAGTAATCCTCAGTTGAAAGGTAGCAAGAACCTGAAACGTTGGAAGGTATTGAATGATGAGTTGGAAGCTCAGCGCAAAGCTAAGCAGGCAGCAAATAAGGGAAAATCTCACGACGGAGTAATGCCGGTATGACGGAACTAGCTAACCAACAGGCAGAGACACTATTAGATATTCGTGGCCTGAGTGTTGAATACTTAGTGGGAGATGCTCGATTGCGAGCGGTTGATAAAGTCAGTTTCACCGTTAACAAAGGCGAAACCGTTGGCCTTGCAGGAGAATCTGGCTGCGGTAAAAGCACCTTGGCGTTTGCATTGGCTAAACTGCACAAGCCACCTGCCTTAATTGCCGAAGGTGAGGTGTTGTACAAAGGCCGAGACGTACTGTCTTTTGATGACGAAGAACTACGCCGCTTTCGATGGAAAGAAACCAGCGTTGTGTTTCAAAGTGCGATGAACTGTTTGAATCCGGTTATTTCCGTCAACGCACAGATTTGTGATGTATTAAGTGCACATCATCCAGAAATGAATCGTGGGGAACTGCAAGACAGAGCGAGAGAGTTGTTAAAGGTTGTTGGCATACATCCCGACCGTCTTGACCAGTACCCTCACCAATTTAGTGGCGGGATGAGGCAGCGAGCGGTGCTTGCGATTTCCCTAGCACTGAAGCCGCAATTAATCATTATGGATGAGCCAACCACCGCGCTAGATGTTGTTGTTGAGCGCGAAATAATGGATCAGCTTTCGGAGCTCAAAAAACAGTTTGGTTTCTCGATTTTATTGATCAGTCACGATTTGAGTTTGATGGGGGAAATCACCGATCGAATTGCAGTAATGTATGCAGGCAAGCTGGTTGAAATAGCGCCATCTGAGGAAGTGCTATTTAATCCACAGCATCCTTATACTAAAGGCTTGGTTAACTCATTTCCGCATTTATTAGGTGAGAAAAAAGAGCTCACTGGAATTTCAGGAAACCCGCTGAATTTATATTCACCACCGGCTGGTTGTTATTTCGAAGAGCGTTGTCCTGAGCGTATCGAACGATGTAAATCAACGGATCCCGCTTTAATTACCTTAAATCCTCAACATAAAGCGAAATGTCATTTGTTAGGTTAATTAAAAACTTCATCTGACTATTGTTATGTATCTATTCCAATTAAATTTGTCTGCAAAGGTGTCCCGCTATGTCTTCTCAGTCTAAGCCGATTTTTTCAGTAAAAAAATTGGTCAAGGATTTCCCAAATTCTGGTGGTCCAAATTCTATCCGTGCTTTGAATGATGTGAGCTTCGAGCTATTTCCTGGCGAAGCGATGGCGGTTGTAGGTGAGTCTGGTAGTGGAAAAAGTACCATAGCGCGTATTTTAAGTTTACTGCACCCAAAAAGCTCAGGTGATTTGGTGTTTAAAGATGCCGAGATCAGTGGATATAAAGGCGAGCAAGTCAAACGCTATCGACAGCAAGTGCAGATGATTTTTCAAGACCCGTATGGCTCACTGAATCCTGTTCATACAATTTATCATCATTTGGCACGTCCTTTATTGATTCATAAAAAGGTGAAAAGTAAGAAGGAGTTGCCCGATAAAATCCATGCCCTATTGGAAGAAGTGGGTCTAACACCTGCTGCAGAAACGGCAAAGAAGTTTCCCTTTGAGTTAAGCGGTGGTCAAAGACAGCGTGTTTGCATTGCCAAAACACTGGCTATTGGTGCTGATGTGATTTTAGCAGATGAGCCAACCTCTGCGCTGGACGTGTCGATTCGCCTTGGTGTTCTCAACCTCATGGAGAAGATGAAGCGGGAACATAACGTTGCGTTTATGTATATCACCCACGACTTAGCAACAGCGCGTTACTTCGCAGAAAGAACCGCGGTGATGTACGTTGGGCATATGGTTGAATGGGGTGAAACAGAGGATATTATCAAAGATCCACAGCACCCTTATACGCAACTGCTGATCTCTGCGGTGCCTGATCCATTAAAACGCAATAAGAAAGAAGACAAGCCTGCACATGTGAAAAATCAGGATATACCGATCTGGACGGGTTCCAGTGTAGGCTGTCCGTTTGTTGGGCGCTGTAT
>CALHTA010000092.1 GCA_938038645.1 uncultured Thiotrichaceae bacterium | reverse complement strand
AGATCGCTCGCCAAGCAAGCGCTGCTGTAAAAGTAGATATGGGCGGCACCGTGGCACTAGTCAGTGTCGTGGGAAAGAAAAAAGCTGACCCAGGTCGTGACTTTTTCCCGCTAACGGTAAACTATCAAGAAAAAGTTTATGCGGCAGGTAAGATTCCTGGTGGATTCTTCAAACGTGAAGGCCGTCCAAGTGAAGCTGAGACATTAACCGCTCGCTTGATCGATCGTCCGATTCGCCCACTATTCCCTGATGGCTTCATGAACGAAGTACAGGTTATCGTGACCATCGTTTCGATCAACCCTGAAGTAGATCCTGCAATCCCAGCTATGCTCGGTACATCAGCAGCGTTAGCGGCTTCTGGCATTCCTTTCAGCGGACCAATTGGTGCAGCACGCGTTGGCTTTATTGACGGTGATTACGTACTAAACCCAACTAAGACACAGATGGAAACGTCTGTACTTGACCTAATGGTTGCAGGTACCGAAGGTGCTGTACTTATGGTTGAGTCAGAAGCACAAGAGCTTTCTGAAGAAATCATGCTAGGCGCGGTTGTGTTTGGTCATGATCACATGCAAGGCGCTATCGCAGCAATCAAAGAGTTCGCTACTGAAGTCGGTACCGAAGCATGGGATTGGGCAGCACCTGAAAAAGATGTGGCGCTGGATGACAAAGTCGCTGAGATTGCTGAAACAGATCTTATCGCTGCTTTCCAAACCGCAGACAAGATGGAGCGTCAAGATTTAGTCGGTGCTGCATTAGATAAAATCGTTGCAGCGCTTCGCCCAGAAGATGGTGACGAAGATAGCATGCCGAGCGTTGATGAAATCAAAGGCGCATTCAAGAGCCTAGAAAAGAAAGTGGTTCGTGGACGCGTTATCGCTGGTGAGCCTCGTATTGATGGCCGTGACACAACAACAGTACGTGCTATTGATGTACGTGTTGGTGTATTGCCAAGAACTCACGGTTCTGCTTTATTCACCCGTGGTGAGACTCAGGCTTTAGTAGTAACGACATTAGGTACAGCTCGCGATGCTCAGATCATTGATGCGCTTAGCGGTGAGTACAAAGATTCATTCCTATTCCACTACAACTTCCCTCCTTTCTGTGTGGGTGAGACGGGTTTTGTCGGCTCGCCTAAGCGTCGTGAAATCGGCCACGGTAAGCTAGCGAAGCGTGGTGTTCAGGCAGTCATGCCTGATCAAGAAGCGTTCCCTTACACAATCCGTGTCGTATCTGAGATCACAGAATCAAACGGTTCAAGCTCAATGGCTTCTGTTTGTGGTTCATCTCTTGCACTGATGGATGCGGGTGTTCCAATCAAGTCACCGGTTGCTGGTATTGCAATGGGCTTGGTTAAAGAAGGCGATGATTACGCAATCTTGACTGACATCTTGGGTGATGAAGATCATCTTGGAGACATGGACTTTAAAGTGGCCGGTACTCACCAGGGTATCAATGCGCTACAGATGGATATCAAGATCGAAGGTATCACTAGAGAGATCATGCAGAAGGCTCTAGAGCAGGCTCATGGCGCTCGTTTACACATCCTTGATGAGATGGAAAAAGCGATCACTAAGCCACGTGAAGAACTTTCTGAGTTCGCTCCACGCTATGTTGTGATGAAGATCAATCCTGACAAGATTCGTGAAGTTATCGGTAAAGGGGGTGAGACGATTCGTAGCATCACTGAGCAGACTGGCGCACAGATTGATATCAGCGATGATGGAACCATCAAGATTGCAGCGGTTGACGGTGTTGCGGGTAATGCGGCTAAGGCGATGATCGAAGACATTACGGCTGAAGCTGAAGTAGGCAAAATCTACAAAGGTAAAGTCGCTAAGATTATGGACTTCGGTGCATTCGTTACCATCCTACCGGGCAAAGATGGCTTGCTACACATCTCTCAAATCAGCAACGAGCGTGTTGAAGATGTGAATGCTCACTTAAAAGAAGGTCAGGAAGTTCTTGTTAAGCTGCTTGAAATTGACCGTCAGGGTCGCATGCGCTTAAGTGCTAAAGAGATTACTGAAGAGGAAGCGGCGGCTGCAGCAGCTGCTGAGTAATCATAAGAGGCACGGACATAGAATATCCGTGCACCTTAACAGAACATGTTTTTGGCTTACGTAATTAAGTGATTAGCAGGTTTAAGTAAAAAGGCTTCCTTATCAGGAGGCCTTTTTGCATCTAGCCACCGCTATTTTTCGTAAACATTAACAAATCGATACTTTATTTATCAGAGTAAAAATAAGTTGTACACTTAGAACTTCTGATAATCGACGGATAAATTTAATGGAAGACCAATTTGCTGAATTGTTAACACGCTGTGCCAAACAGGATCAAGTTGCGTTTAAGCAGCTTTATCAAGAAGCATCACCAAAGTTATACAGCTTGGCGTTGCGTCTAATGCAGAAGCCTGAATTAGCAGAGGATGTGCTGCAGGAGAGCTTCATCAAAATTTGGCAAAAAGCAGATACCTACAATTTGCAAAAGGGAAAAGCATTAACTTGGATGGCCACCGTTACACGCAACAAGGCATTGGATAAGTTACGCAGTCTGAAATTAAAATCTAAAGAAATGGATATTCAATATGAGGGATTAGATTTTGCCTCAACTGACTTAGAACCTGATCATCAGGAGGATCTTAGTCAGGAAATGCAACGATTACGGGAATGTTTGAAGCAGCTACAACCCTCGCAAAGGGAATGTATTTTGCTTTCTTACTATTATGGTCATACCCACCAAGAGTTGTCCGAAAAATTAAACAAGCCCCTTGGAACTGTTAAAGCATGGATCCGAAGAGGGTTGGAGACATTAAAACCATGTCTGAGCTAAATCGTTATCAGAACCCTGAAATTTTTGAAAAGTTGGCAATGGCTTACGCTGCAGGAACGCTCCATGGACGCGCGCGCTTACGATTTGAAAAACTTAAAAGCGAACACTTCTACCTAGAAGCAACAACCAGTGCGTATGAAAGCAAATTTGGCAGTCTTGTCGAATTACTTCCGAGCGAGCGACCCTCTGACCAAGTTTGGAAAAATATTGAGTCCTCTATTCAACTCCCAAAAGTGGAAGAAAAGAAAGAAAAAACAAGCTGGTTTAGTTGGTTATCCCCAACCTATGCCGCCTCTGCTATGGCCGTTCTTTTAGCAGTATTCTTAGTTATATTGCCTGGCAATAAAGAGGCAGTGGCTTACGCTGCTGTTCTTGGAGATGCACAAAACAGCGACGTTGCTATTACTAGAATTACTTCAGATCTCACAGTATCAGTTGAAATGGTAAAAAAGATAGAACTGGAAGATGGGACGGTTTTAAAGCTATGGTGTCACCCTAAAGGTGGTGGTAAGCCGATGGAAATGGGTGTTGTTTCTAGCACAGGAAAAACCAACCTTAAAATTAGTAAAGAAGAATGGGAAAATATGAAGACTATCGGCAAATTAGAGATAAGCGCCGAGTCTCATAGCTCTACTCCAACGTCAAAACGCACGACCTTACTTAAAGGCTACCTGAACCCAATTACTGAAGAATAAAATTATAACAATATGACAAAACTTTCTAGACTATGCCTGCACCCTTTTCGTGCAGGCATTTTGTTATTATGCGGGCTATTACTAATGGCCTGCGGTACCGTAGCAAACTCAAACTCCTACAAAGCCCCCCTGACACCGGAAGGATTCACTGGCGATAAGCACATGAACATTCGCTTGCTAGGCAGCCTAGCCATTAGCAATGCACGTGTAGATGGCTTGCCTGTTGTAGAACTGTCTGACCTTGCTTGGGATGCAGATGCTAAAAAGCTCTACGCAGTTTCTGATGACGGATACCTATACACCATTAACTTAGTGATCAATAACAACAAACTTATTCAGGCAAAAATTGTTAAGGCCGTCCGTTTAATAGGAGCCAATAAAAAGCCATTAAAAGGCGCCTTTAATGACCCTGAGGGCCTAGCCATTATTAATGCCCGAAATGGCAATGCTAACGACGCAGAGCTTGTCATCTCGTTTGAGGGAAGAAGTCGCGTGCAACGCTACAGCACTTCAGGAAACTACCTCGGTGACATCCCGTTAACTAAGCAGCTAAAAAACCGTCACAATTATCGACATGGCAATAAGATGCTAGAAAGTGTTGCACTTCATCCGAAGTACGGCCCTATCGTTGCCGCCGAGTTACCACTCAAAGCAAACGCCAAAAACACACAGAGCATCTATTCTTTGAAGAACCAATCTTGGAACTTTCCAAGACTGAATGCAAAAGAAAGCTCAATCACAGCACTCGAGGTTTTAAACAATGGCGATGTACTCGTACTTGAACGCGCTTGGTCGGGGATCTTCAATCCACTGGTAGTCAGCTTACGCCAAGTGCAACTGAATCGGTGTGACAAGCAACGTCATTGCCAAGTACGAGACTTAGCTATTTTTAATAGCGCCTCTGGCTGGAACATGGATAACTTTGAAGGCTTGACGCATCTTGAAGGTAATAAATACCTAATGGTTTCAGACGACAATAAAAGTCCGATCCAACAGACACTGATGGTGATGTTTGAGGTATTGCCTTAGTTTAAATCATCAATCTGTATTATTGGGTGGTTGCTCTAGCAACCGCCCAAACACTCACTGCTTCCACGCCTAAAGATTTGAGCAAACGGGCCAATTCGTTACTGGTTGACCCAGTAGTAATAACATCATCTATGATAGCAACGTGTTTAGGCAGCGTTGTACCCTCTTCCACAGTAAATGCATTCCTAATATTAGCCGCTCTGCTATCCTCACCTTTTACCAACGTTTGCGCTTTAGTATTGACCGAGCGCTGCACACCTTTTAACAGAGGGATATCATTCTGCCGACGCAGCGCATGAGCTAACTCTAATGATTGATTGAAGCCCCGCTTACGCAACCGAGCCTTATGCAAAGGAACAGGTAAAATGGCATCAACACTGCCCCGCTCTATTTGAGATAAGTGCTGTGCTAGCAATGAGCCCAGCACGTTGGCATAACTGAGTTGATGTCCAAACTTCATCCGCTTTATCAGATAATCAACAGGGGAAGAATAATGCAAGGCGCATACGGCATTATCCACAATAGGCGGGGTGATTTGGCAAGGCAAGCAATGCGATTGTTTTCTATCTTCCAAAGGCAGTGCACAGCTTCGGCAACTGTGTAACAACCAAGGCAGATCCTGTTGGCAACCGGTGCAAAGCGACAGCGAGTTATCACTATCCGCTTCACACAAAACACAGGAAGGAGCAAACCACTCCTGCCTGATTTTATTTAAGATTTTCAATTAGAAGCTGATGTCATACACCATCATATGCACCGCGATGCTGGCGATATAACCTAGTGCAATGGCCCAAGCCCATTTCAGGTGAGACATAAAGGTGTAAATACCTCTAGCCTGCCCCATAAGCGCCACACCCGCTGCAGAACCTACAGACAACATAGAGCCACCAACGCCGGCTGTTAACGTCACCAGTAACCACTGACTGTGAGGCAACTCAGGGTTCATGCTTAATACTGCAAACATCACAGGAATGTTATCAACGATAGCAGACAACACACCGACAAGAATGTTAGCCGTTGTGGCACCTAGCACTCCATAAAGTACGCCAGAAATTTGCGCGAGATAGCCCAAAGCACCTAAACCACCAACGCACAAAATAACGCCATAAAAGAACATTAGCGTATCCCACTCAGAGCGTTGAAGCTGATTATAAATGTCGAAACGACCGATACGGTTATCGTCAACCGCGGACTTCTCACTATTCTTTAGATGGTGACCATAAAGCTGTAAAAAACCCAAACCCGTCATCATTCCCAACATCGGTGGAAGGTGGAACAGATTGTGGAACATCACCGCCATAAAGATAGTAACCACAAACAGCGCCACTATGACATAAGCGCCATATTTTAAACGCGTCTCTTCTTTCTTAGGTTCAGGCTTAGCATTAGAGATAAAGAAAGACAGGATAACGGCAGGGACCACCCAATTGACTATTGCCGCGGGTAATAGGCCTAAAAAGCCACCGAAGCTGACTTTCCCTGCCTGCCAAACCATCAGGGTTGTAATGTCACCAAACGGGCTGAATGCTCCACCAGCATTGGCAGCAACTACGATGTTAATACAAGCTAACACCACAAAGCGCTTAGTCGACTTGTTTTTAAGGATATTTTGCTTTCCACCCGATACTGAAATCACAACCGCCGACATCAACAAGGCAGTTGTTAGGTTGTCTGCAAGCGGCGAAATAATAAAGGCCAAAACACCCGTGATCCAATAGACGCCTTTAAGCGTGAAGCCTTTGGAAATCAACCAACCTCGTAAAGCATCAAAAATCCCTCGCTCTTCCATGGTATTGATGTAAGTCATTGCCACTAATAAGAAAAGCAGTAAGTACGCGAATTCCAGCATGTTATGCGCAAGGAATTGATTAGTTAATTCGCTGTAACCCGCCCCTTGATATGAGATCGCCACAATCACCCAGATAAATCCGGCAGCAACGATAACTGGCTTGGATTTTCTTAAGTGAATAACATCCTCAAAAACAACAAGAGTGTAAGCGAAAACAAAGATGGCAACCGCTACCCAACTTAAGGGAAGCATGGTTAGATTAGGTGCGGCAGGTAAGGTAGAACCCGACGCCATCACTGGCGAGATGCAAGCGAGTAAAATACTGAGTAGGAATGTTATTTTTGGTGCACTAGTCACGATAAAGTCTCATTATGGGTTATGCTCAACCCATCGAAGGAAAAAAATGTCGCGGATTGTAACATGCGGCGACAAGCTATTTTTAGGAAATTTTAAATGAATAAATTAAGCCATTTTAACCAACAAGGCGACGCCCACATGGTCGATGTGGGTGCGAAGTCAGTCACACATCGCACCGCCGTTAGTATTGGCCGTATTGAAATGCTCGCTGACACGCTAGAACATATTCGCTCTGGCAATAACAAAAAAGGTGACGTGCTAGGCGTCGCCAGAATCGCAGGCATTATGGGTGCAAAAAGGACAGCTGACTTGGTCCCATTGTGTCATCCATTAGCGTTGACCAAAGTTGAAATTAACCTAACAACGCAAGACTCTCCCCCTGCCGTCCTGTGTGAAGCCACCGTAGAAACTAAAGGACAAACGGGTGTTGAAATGGAAGCTTTAAATGCGGTTCAAATTACACTACTGACTGTTTATGACATGTGTAAAGCCGTTGATAAAGGCATGCGCATCGAAGGGGTGAGACTAATGGAAAAGCGCGGTGGAAAATCGGGTGAATGGCGAGCAGAAAGCTAAGACTAATTATCCTAAAATCAAAGACAAAAAAGCCGCATTCAATGCGGCTTTTTTTGACATGTGAAATAACGGTTACTTATCAGGCAACGTAATGTTCAATTCCAACATATCGTAGTCATCACTCTTCTCTACTTGGAAGTTAACATCATTATCGCTGACAGCAACATACTTTCTGATCACTGCGATAATTTCTTCACGTAGCTTTGGCAAATAATCTGGCCCGTTCTGTTTCCCAGTACCCATGGCATGCTCATGAGCAATAAGGATTTGCAAGCGTTCCTTCGCTGCTTTAGCCGTATTCTTCTTACGGTCCTGACGGAATAAATCAAATAATCCCATGTCCGCTCCTTAACCGAAAAGTTTCTTGAAGAAACCCTTCTTTTCTACATCCATAAAACGGTGCGGCACATCAGCACCCAGGAACCGATCGATAGCATCAGAATAAGCCATACCCGCTGTACTATTCTGGTCTAAGATCACAGGTGATCCACTATTAGAAGCCTGTAAAACGCTGCCTGACTCTGGAATGATGCCTAGTAAAGGAATCGACAGAATCTCAACGATATCGTCAACACTCAACATATCTCCACCTTCAACACGCTCAGGAGAATAACGAGTAATCAACAAATGTTCTTTTACCGAACCGCCCTGCTCTGCAGCACGCGAACGGCTTTGCAAAATGCCTAAAATACGATCAGAGTCTCTCACTGAAGACACTTCAGGATTGGTGACAACAATGGCTTCATCTGCAAAGTACAGAGCCATAAACGCGCCCTTTTCAATCCCCGCAGGAGAGTCACAAACGATGTAATCAAAACCATCCGCTTTGAGTTCATCGATAACCGCTTCAACACCTTCTTGAGAAAGAGCATCTTTATCACGCGTTTGCGAAGCAGGTAAGATAAATAAGTTATCGACTCGCTTATCTTTGATCATTGCCTGTTTAAGAGTCGCTTCGCCATTGATGACATTCACAAAGTCATAAACCACTCGGCGCTCAACACCCATAATCAAATCAAGATTTCTCAGCCCCACATCAAAATCTATGACTGCCGTTTTATGACCCTTAGACGCCAACCCAGTGGCTATCGCTGCACTACTCGTTGTTTTGCCCACACCACCTTTACCGGAAGTGACAACAATTACTTTACTCAATACCGTTCTCCTAAAATGACTCTCGCCTTCTGTCTTGAAGATCGAAAGATTACAGCCCAATCATAATAACAAAGAGTGATTCTGTTATCCTAAATTACAGTGCTTCAATTATTAACTTTTCTCCATCCAAGCGGATCATTGCTGGTTTTCCGCGCAAATCTGTATTGCCTTCATCCAACAGTTGATAGCACCCTGCAATCGCAATCAGCTCTGCATCTAGCGATCGGCAGAAAATTCTGGCAGACGTATCACCATGCACACCTGCTAGAACGCGTCCGCGAATCGCCCCATAAACATGGACTGAACCACTCGCCATCACTTCAGAACCTGCACTAGTATGCGTCAGTAAAACAGCGTCGCCTTCATCAACAAACACCTGCTGACCCGAGCGAATAGGCTTATCGAAAACTTCTGTTGAATTACCATTAGTACTCGGTTTCTTCGAAGAGGTTCGTTTAGGTTCTTTTTCAGCCGCATCCGTAGTTTCAGACTTAGCATTATCTTCCGCGTTAGAATCATTGCTCTCATCTGACGGCGCTGATTTTTTCTTAGCGACAGAACGCAGTACAGACCAGCCAGACTTCATGACCGTTGCTTGTTGCTCCGGCTCTATACCGCGAATGCCAACAGGAACAAACATAAGGTCAATAATCATTTGCTTCAGAGCCTTCAGATCGAGCTCCGAAAGCGTGTCTGGTACATCACTACAATCCACAATAACAGGGCTATTCTGAAAGAAAGCCGGTACTTCGTCACGCTTAGCTTCAAGCTGCTTACTAATTTCCGGTAGATCTGTACTGTGTAAATGCAATACGTTGAGCATTGACATTTCACCCTTTAATTCCATAACCGCTTCGCTCACACTAAAGTCCCTGTGCTTAGTTTTATGATTGATGATGATAGCTTATTTAACATCGCAACTCACCGTAAATACGCGTACAATTGCCGCTTTTCGATCTAAGCCGCTATGCCCACTCCGACTCTGAATCCGGTCTACCCTTCCAAAGCTAATAAACTCATTAACTGGGGTAAACTTCATGGTTCTGCACAAGAACTGCTGATCGCGAATGCGAGTCATGATTACAAAGGCTTACTAGTCGTTATCACGCCTGACACTCATAGTGCTTATGTCACACAGTCCCAAGTACGGTTTTATACGGGCTTAGATAACGTGCAAATTTTTCCTGATTGGGAAACCTTGCCATACGATGTTTTCTCACCGCATGAAGAACTAATTTCCGATCGATTAAAAGCCCTGCACAACCTGCCTCGCACTGAGCAAGGCGTATTAATTGTACCCGTTTCAACGTTGATGCAACGGCTTGCTCCCGTTGATTATGTTAATCAGCACTCATTAATTTTACGCAAGGGCGAAAATCTAAACATTGACGCTTTCAGGCAGCAACTGGAAGCAGCGGGCTATCGCCACGTGACGCAGGTTTATGAGCATGGTGAGTACAGCAGCCGTGGTTCACTCATCGACTTATATCCGATGGGATCTAAGAAACCCGTTCGTATTGATTTGTTTGATGAAGAAATTGATAGCCTCAGAACCTTCAACACTGAAGATCAATTAACGGCTGATCATTTAGAATCATTTGAGCTATTACCCGCTCACGAGTTTCCGCTTAATGCCGATGGCATAAGCACCTTCCGAAAGCATTACAGTGAACAGCTCGGCGGTGACCTGTCACGCAGTATGATTTACGACAATGTGACGCAAGGTAATTTACCAGCAGGTATTGAATACTACTTACCGTTGTTTTTCGAACACACCGCCACGCTGTTTGACTACCTCCCAGATAAAACCTTTGTTATCTATAGTGAAGAAGTCAGTGAAGCGGCAAAGAATTTTGAAAAAGTGGTTTATGACCGTCATGAGCAACGACGCCATGATATTGAGCGCCCAATATTGACTCCAGAGCGCTTGTTTTTAAGTGCTGATGCATTATTTGCTCAACTCGAAAACATGCGCCGCATTGAAACCTCAAGTTTCGAAAAGCCTGAACCTTGTTATAACTATCCTAGTCGCACACTGCCGTCTATGCTGCTACAAGCTCGCAGCGAATCACCATTGATGTTACTGCAGCAGTTCCTTAAGAGTCATGCAGGTCGTTTGTTGTTTACCGCAGACTCTGCGGGGCGTCGTGAAAATTTAATCGGGTTGCTTAGAGATAATCACTTTACACCGACGGCTCAGGAAAACTGGAAAGAGTTCATCGATAGCACCGTGCCCATTGCGGTAACCACTGCGCCATTAGAAGACGGCCTTTGGCTGATAAACGAAGACCCTACTCAATCTTTAGCCGTCATTCCCGAGTCCATGCTTTTTGGGCAGCAAGTTCAGCAGAAACGTCGCCGTCGAAAACCAACGCGCGATGCGGATGCGATTGTGCGCAACCTCACCGACCTCACAGAAGGCTCACCGGTCGTCCACGAAGAGCACGGTGTGGGTCGTTATTTAGGCATGCAAAAGTTGGATGCTGGCGGCATTGCCCAAGAGTTTATAACGTTGGAGTATGCTGACAAAGCAAAGCTCTACGTTCCGGTCGCTTCATTACACCTAATCAGTCGATATACCGGCACCAGTGCAGATAAAGCACCGCTGCATAAATTAGGCAATGACCAGTGGGATAAAGCGCGTAAGAAAGCGGCTCAGAAAGCCCATGACATTGCCGCTGAGCTGCTTGAGATTCATGCGCATCGTGCGGCACAAAAGGGCTATCCCTACGCGCTCGATGAGATGGAATACAATCTGTTTTCTGATGCTTTTGGTTTTGAAGAAACCCCCGATCAAGCTTCTGCAATCGAAGCGGTTGTTGTGGATCTGTGTGCGCCTCGCCCTATGGACAGGGTTGTTTGTGGCGATGTTGGTTTCGGTAAAACCGAAGTGGCTATGCGCGCTGCGTTTGTAGCAGCTAATGCTGGCAAACAGGTAGCAATGATTGCACCCACTACCCTGTTGGTGCAGCAGCACACACAAAATTTTAAAGATCGCTTTGCCGACTGGCCCTTTGAAATCGCATCGCTGTCACGATTTGGCACGGCTAAATCAACCAAAGAAACCCTAGCTGCACTCGCGAGCGGCAAAATCAATATCGTAATCGGTACCCATAAGCTAATCCAAGGCACGGTTGAATTTAAAGATTTAGGTTTAGTGATAGTCGATGAAGAGCATCGTTTTGGTGTGCGTCACAAAGAACAACTCAAGAAAATGCGCGCCAATGTCGACATGCTGACGATGACAGCCACGCCGATCCCTAGAACACTTAACATGTCGCTTTCTGGGCTTCGTGACCTTTCCATTATTGCAACGCCGCCGGCTGCACGACACGCGATTAAAACTTTCATTAACGAATGGGATACCAACACCATTCAAGAAGCCTGTGCCCGTGAGCTATCCCGTGGTGGACAGGTTTATTTCTTACATAATGAAGTTAAAAGCATCGCAAAAATTGCCGATGACTTAAGAGGCATGTTGCCAGACGCCAAAATTCGTTTTGCGCACGGTCAAATGCCAGAGCGTGAGCTCGAAGAAATCATGAAAGATTTCTACCATCAGCGTTTCCAGATATTAGTAGCAACCACGATCATTGAAAGCGGTATCGATGTACCGAGTGCCAACACCATCCTAATTAACCGTGCGGACAAATTGGGCTTAGCTCAATTGCATCAGTTACGTGGTCGAGTCGGGCGTTCTCATCATAAAGCCTACGCTTATTTGATCGTTCCGAACCGGAAGAACTTAACGCCTGATGCGAAGAAACGCTTGGAAGCATTGGAGTCACTCGAAGAGCTGGGTGTAGGTTTCACACTGGCCTCTCACGACTTAGAGATTCGCGGTGCGGGTGAATTATTGGGTAGTGACCAAAGCGGGCAAATTCAAGAAATCGGCTTTACCATGTACAACGACCTGCTTGAGCGCGCCGTTAAAGCACTTAAAGCGGGCAAGTTGCCAGAGCTTGACTTCAACAATGCCAAACGTACGACGGTAGATCTAGGCGTTCCGGCATTAATCCCCGATGATTACTTACCTGACGTGCACAACCGTTTGATTCTCTACAAACGTATTGCCAGCGCTGAAGATGGCGAGTCGTTGAAAGAGCTGCGAATTGAGATGATCGATCGCTTCGGTATGCTGCCTGAACCCACACTCAACTTGTTTGACAGCACGCGCCTGAAGCAAATTGCTCAAGAGTTAGGGATATTGAAGCTTGAGCTTGCCGCTGAAGGGGGACGGATTGTGTTTAACGACTCACCTAACATTGACCCGCTAAAGCTTATTCAAATGGTTCAAAAACGGCCTTGGGAGTTTAAATTAACCGGTCAAGATCGTGTGAATTTTGAATATAAAGAGTCGACTGTTGAGCAACGTATTCAATGGGTGAAGCGATTGTTTAATGATATTAAGCTGGATTGATCACGTCCTGATTTTGGGCAGATATTAATGACAGAGAGAGATGATTATGGAACTGCTAAACGCTAATTACTCCCAGAAAGTGGTCATCGACACCCATGCAATGAGTTGGGAAGCATCCCCTGCGGCGGGCGTTGAGCGTAAAAGGCTTGAAGTTTTACATCATGAAATAGAGCGAGTAACAACCATCGTTCGCTTTGCCCCTGAGAGCTACTTCCCTGCTCACACTCATGGTGGTGGTGAAGAATATCTGGTACTAGAAGGCACCTTTTCAGATGAAAGTGGTGACTATGGGCCAGGTTTTTATGTACGAAACCCTCCCGGAAGCCGTCACCAACCCTTCACTAAAGATGGCTGTACTATTATTGTCAAGCTCTGGCAATTTGATGAAGATGATTTGGAGCAGCTAAATATTAATACGCGATCGGCAAGCTGGTCGACAGGTCCAGTCGAGGAGCGAAGCTTCTTGCCACTGCATGAGCACAATGGCGTTGCTACTAAGTTGGTCCGATTAGCACCCAACACTCAGTTTCCACATCATGATCATACGGATGGTGAAGAAGTGTTGATTGTTGAAGGAAGTTTTAGTGATGATGCTGGGGAATATACTAAGGGCATGTGGGTACGCGAGCCTATTGGGACTGGACATGCGCCGATTACTGGCAATGACGGGGTGTTGATGTATGTACGAACCGGCTATGCGAAGCATCCCCATTTAGCTTAACCTTCGTTCTTAAAATTGGATTTGACTCTTCAAAACTATAATTAATAAATGGGACTGCAGTCACCCATCAATTTATCACCAAATTATGCTATAAAACGCCCCTAAACTTCAGAGGGAAAAAAAGTGGTAAACATTGGTATAAACGGCTTCGGCCGCATGGGACGTCTTGGCATTCGCGCAGCATGGGAAAACCCTGCTTTCAACTTCAAACAAATCAATGAAATCTCAGGCAACGCTGAAACTTCATCGCATCTGCTAAAGTTCGATTCGATCCATGGGGTTTGGGATCAAGATTGCCGCAGCAGTGACTCAGCCATCACAATCAATGACACTTCCATTACTTATACCTCTAACGAATCTATCGGTGAAACAGACTGGTCTGGTTGCGATATCGTTTTAGAGTGCTCTGGTAAATTCCGTACTCCTGAAGAACTGCAAGTTTACTTCGACCAAGGCGTCAAAAAAGTCATCGTTGCGGCACCTGTTGTTGGCGCATTGAATATTGTTTACGGTATTAACGACAACCTTTATGAAGCAGACAAACATCATCTGTTGACCGCTGCTTCTTGTACCACCAATTGTCTAGCGCCTGTCATAAAAGTCATGCACGAAAAGGTAGGTATCAAGCACGGCTCGATGACAACTATTCACGACATTACCAACACCCAAACCATCATCGACAAAGGCCATAAAGACCTACGCCGTGCACGCGCTTGCGGTCAATCGCTTATCCCAACGAGTACAGGATCGGCCAAGGCAATCACTACAATCTTCCCTGAGTTAGAAGGAAAATTAAATGGCCTAGCAGTTCGTGTTCCTATTCTTAATGCTTCTCTAACAGACTTAGTGTTAGAAATGGAAAGATCAGTAACTGCTGAAGAGATTAATGGCTATTTCAAAGAAGCATCTGAGACTTACCTAAAAGATATTTTGGGCTACGAAGAACGGCCTCTCGTTTCGATTGATTACAAGGGCGACCCGCGTTCTTCTATTGTTGACGCGCCTTCGACAATGGTTATCAACGAGACGCAAGTGAAAATTTACGCCTGGTATGACAATGAGTGGGGCTATATGAATCGTATGATGGAGCTAACTGATAAAGTCGCAAAACTGCTGTAGCATTATTAGT
>CALHTA010000091.1 GCA_938038645.1 uncultured Thiotrichaceae bacterium | reverse complement strand
GCATGGCTTGCATATAAACTTAGGATTTCATCTTTGCTATGACGCATTTCTAAGCGAACTGCTTTTAAAGCTTCTAGCACTTTATTCCATAGGGTTCGCGGTGGGTTCTGCTGAGAGAGGCGAATGGTTTGCATTGATAACGTGCTGCCGCCACTCACAACCTTGCCTTGACTGAGGTTAAGATAAACAGCTCGCGCAACTGCTAAAGGATCTACTCCAGGATGATAATTGAAGCGCTTGTCTTCAAATGCGATCAGCGCGGCCGCAAATTTATCAGGCACTCGGTTTACGGGTGGAAATCGCCACTGTTCATCAGTAGCGATGTGAGCCCCCAGTAAATTGCCCTCTCGGCTCAGCGCAACCGATGAATACGGGGCATCAAACAGCCGCGTCGGCAGGCTGTGGTAAAACCAAGCTACCGACACTAACAATAGAGTTAAGCCAACAAAGTATGGCGTAGGCCGTTTGGTGATCATCTAACCACTGACTATTCGGTCGTGTCGGCTTTTATCCATCGTTCGATGACTTTACGGCCGTTAAATCGAATGAAATACCAAAGCTTGCCATCAGCCGCTTTTTCTTCCTTCAACACGGTCACTTTATCACCTGCAATCACAAACATCTTGGTGACCTGATCTTCACTCATGCCATCGTATAGCTTTGAACGCTTAGACTTTATGATCTTAGTCAGCAGCGGCTTTTCCTTTTCAAGCGCATCCGGTTTTACTATATGTACCCATTTCCCGCGCTCACGTGCTTGGAAATTGCCATCGTACATTCCTTCAACGCTAATTGCCGGAACATAGAACTGACCAAGGTAAGATGCATTAGCAACAAGGCTAAAGGCTTTCTCTTCACCTTTTTTAAGGTCGAAATAATAGTGAATGCGGTCATCACGAAGGTCTTTATGATCGTAGACGGCTCCGGACTTAGGCTGCTCCAAATCATTTAGAATTTCCCAACCTGCCGCAACAGGCAAGGTAAGCGCAAGGTATTCAGCATTCATTGGCGAGTCATTACTAACGGTGACCGTCATTTTAACATCAGTCCCTTGAGCAATCTTACTGCCATTGGGCAAGCTCCCCCACTCCAACTCACTATCCTTCTTATTGTCTTCGTAGAAGGTTTTTATGCTCAAGCCTTTACTAAGGTTTTTCTCATCGCCAATGGGAGGCACACCATGTGAAATCACACTGGCATACAAGCGAATACCACCCGTGTTTTTGATGCCTAAGGCGGCATCCTGAGTTGCAATCAAACTACTTGAGAATAAAGGCTTATCACTCTCAATCGCAGTAGGCTGCAAACTATTCATGGTGTAGTCAGCCGTAAAGAACTGCTTATCGTCACCTAAATAGCGACTTGCAGCCATCAACGCCCAAGCAATACCTTGCGTACTCTGGAATTCATCCTCTCCAAGCTTTTCGCCAATTCTTTCAAGCAGGAGGCTGGCATTTTCTTTCTTATCCAAAGCCACCAAGTTGCTTAGCTGGATACCTAAATCACCGAGGTGCGAACTGAACGTATTATCACGCTGCTGATTAACATCAACATTAGGTTGGAGCCCATCGACGACACTTGCAGCGGCGTCGCTTTGACCCACGGATGAATAAGCAGAAGCCAACATCCAACGTGCTTTTGTATTCAAATCAGTCGACTCACGCAAACGATTCATCGCACCCATTTGTGGTTTCTTTGCAAGTGATAACACATACAAACGATAGGCTTGAGTATGTGAATCGTTCATCTCGATATCTTGCTCCCATCGCTGCGCTGCTGACTCTTGATACGTTAACCAAGATGACAGCATAGCGGGCGGCACTAGATAACCCGCTTTTTTAGCCTCGATAAGGAAATGCCCAGCATAGATACTCGCCCAAGCATTTTGTGAGCCGCCGCCAGGCCAATAATTAAACTCACCCTGCGCATTTTGGAATTTACGCATGCCTTCAACCGCAGCACTCACATGGTCCTGAATCTGCTTTTGGCGATCATCCGTAAGCTGCATCAATTGATTCAGATATAACTGAGGGAACGCTGCAGAAGTCGTCTGCTCCAGACAGCCATGCGGGTAACGTAGTAAATAATTTAAGTGACGATCCAGATTTAACGGCGGAACCGCAGATAACTCTAGTGAAGCATGATTAGTCCCTTTCAGTCCGTAAGGCTTAAAGTCATGCACCCAAGTTTTTCCAGGATCAATACTCTGCGTAGCGACTCGCGTCGTTTCCTTATTGGCACGGCGAATATCAATGAACACCTCAGACTCTGAAACGTGCTCACCACTCGTTGCTGCAAACTTTAATCGCGCTTTACCCACTCGACTCTTAGTCTTTAACGTAAGGAATCCAAGCTTTTCACCCGTTTTTGCAAAATCTATCAGTTTAGCTCTAGGCCCGACGACTTCAAAGAGTCCATCGGTTTCCACATCAAGCGTTACCTGTTTGATGCTGTCATCCGTTACAAATAACGTAACCGGTACATCAAACGTTTCCTCTGTGCCCAGTACCCGCGGGAGACTAGCTTGCATAATTAGAGGCTGACGAACAAATATTTCTTGATCCGCTTTACCAAATGCACCTTGATCAGCAGCAACTAACATGGCTCTAACCGCACCAAGATAAGGTGGCAGCGTCACTTCATGTGTTTTTGTCTCACCCGCTTCAAGCTTAAATGGCCCCATCACCTTAACCACAGGAGGGAAGCGTCGTTTACGGTTTTCGTCAGGATTACGCTCGCCTTGACCACCACCAATCGCCAACATACGTTCTAACTTTCCACTGTAAGCACCGATGACCGAATCGAACAGATCCCAAGTATTAACGCCCAACGCTTCTTTAACGTAAAACTCTCGATGTAAGTCAGGTGTTTTAAAGTTGGTCAGCCCAAGCAAACCTTCGTCGACTACAGCAAGCGTGTAACTCATTGCTTTACCACTGCTTTCAGAGACTTTAATTTGCTGGGTCGTCTCAGGTTTCCACTCTAAGTCTGCTTCTATCACAGGCTTCAGATAAGTCTCAGGATCTGCCACCTCTATTGGCACGATGCCATAAAGGCGCAAAGGCCGCTCGTTAGATTTACCCTTGTGTGGCTGAAGTAACGTCACCTGCACATAAGCATTTGGCGACATTTCTGGTGTGATTGGCAGCTCTACCTGCGTACGCTCACCATCAAACTCTATCCATTGCTGACTGAGAATTTCGCTTCCCGTCTCAACCGTTAACAAGGCGCGTCCAACGGTCGCTTTTGGCAACTGAACTGTCGCGGTCTCACCTACGGTATAAGCCGTTTTATCGGTAAATAAATTCAAACGGCTCGCTGCACCACTGCCCTCTTCCTGAGCACGCCCTGCCCAGCCTGGCCAGTCCACATAAACCGTTTTACCCGAGCAATGCTCGCCATTCATGTCGCAGGCACGTACCAGATAGCGACCCCAATCAGGGTATTTAATTTCAAAGTCCCATTCGCCATCTCCATCACTATTCGTACTAACAATACTTTGTTTTAACAGCGCAGAGTTTTCGCTATCGGCAAATTGCGCGAGTGACTCAGGCGACTTATCCCACCACCATTTCCAATCTATTTTGTATAAAGAAACCTTAACTTTTTTGATTCCAACAGGCTCACCACGGCTCGTCAGGCTGCCTAATTTTACAACATGCTTGGTATCTGTCAGTAGCATGCCGCGAGTCGCATCGCCCTTCGGGAGTTTTATCCCAACGTAGTTATCGTATGGATGATAATCAACCGTTTGCTGACTGATACTGTAAGCACCACCATTCTCAAAAACACGACTGGTGAAGCGCGCATTTAACATGCCAGGCGCCAATACCTTAGGTGCAAAATCCTTC
>CALHTA010000090.1 GCA_938038645.1 uncultured Thiotrichaceae bacterium | reverse complement strand
CGTGCGGTATGTGATCAGGCGACAGGCATGCTTTATTGTGTCAGCCGTTCTGGTGTGACGGGTCAAGTTAGTGATGGCATGATGGATTTAAAAGATCACCTAACAAAGGTGAGACAGTTCACCAATTTACCGCTGGGCGTTGGGTTTGGAATTAACACAGCCGATGATGTTGCTGTTGTTAAAGGCCATGCTGACATTGCTATCGTAGGGTCGGCGTTTTTAAATGCTTATAACCAAAATGGTATGGATGGAATCAGCCACAAACTGAAAGAACTTACATCGTAGTCATGAGATTTTGGCTGCCGAATCAGTTTCGCTCATCGGCAGCCAAATTCCTTCTTCATCTCCATTAATTGAGTAATGACATAAGATCAGAGCGTAGCTTTTGGGCTAGGTGGTTGGGCCTGCCTAAATAGGCATTAGCGAAACGCCTGCCAAGCTCCATTTGTCCCTGAGCACTGTAATGAACTTTGTCATAGCTCTTACTCAGTCCATGAGATGAAACTAAGCGAGTATTCCAAATCCTTGAATTTACCTGCTGCTGTTTCTTCTGAATCAGGCTAACCATTGGGTAGCCGCTCCCAACAGGATTAATCTGACCAATCACAAACATGCTTGAGGGCGACCGTAAGTCACGACGTAAACTCTTGATGAAATGACTCAAGCGATTGCCATAATGTGCAGCCCTGTACTCATTTTGCGCATCGCTTTCACCTTGCATCCAGAAGATGGCATCGACTCTGGTGTTATTTTTCAGGGAAAGCCTCACTTCCCTTAGCATATTCCGATAATACTGATTACCCGGCATCCACTGTTGCATATTGGAACCACCGGCTGCGTATTTGATGATGATATGTTCATCATTTGGAAAGCGTCTTGAAAGGTAATGGGCAAAGCTTACCTCGGGTCCGAATCTTCCATAACGTCCTAACTGTCGTCTCTGACCTTTGTGATAAAACTTGACGTTATGAGGGGTGTATCGATATCCATGAGGTAAATGACTGGTGCTGGCGGTACCACTCATATTTGATTGTCCTGCCATTAAGTAGACACGTTGTACGGCGGACGCAGAGTGGGTGTATAAGCTACCGTAAAGTAGCAAAACTGTACTTAAAAACTTCAGGGTTTTCATAGCTTAAATCCTTTTTAGCAATGAACTTATTGTGCCGCTCCTAAAGCCTTTTAAATCTCAGAAATTAACAGGCTTTAGGCAGCGAAACGCTTTTGGGGGTTGCAATAAGTCAGACCGAAAAAAAAGGTTTTAATTCAACAAAAAGTGTCTTGTTATCAATGTTTAATCAGAGTAGCTCATTGATGTCTAGGCTAGCAAATGGATACTTGTCATTGATGTTACCGGCTACTTTCATCAAAATCCTATCGGCATCAACAGGCCCTTGGTATTCACAAAGACCGGTGTAAATCACATGGGTTATCGCCGACATTTCATTTACGCCAATCTGATTATGTTGAAAGTAATCAGAATCTGTTTGAAGCCATGCATATAAAGGTTCAGCGGCTTCAGGCGTGCAAGTGCTTTTGAGCTCAATACGGTTTCGGTAGAGCATTTTTTCGCGGCGATCAGGATTGATACCGTTCAATAACTGTCGTATGAATGAAGAGAAAATAACGAATTTTTCGTCTCGAGGTCGCTGTATTGGTTTTTCTGGTTCCACGGCAACGGGCTCAACTTCTACCGGCTCAACTGCTGCAGCTGGCTCAGGTGTTGGTTGAGGTTCGGGTATAGGGGGGACTTGAACCGGCGGGGCTGAAGGTGGCGTTATATGGCCACCTAAATCATAATCCGGTAATTCATAGCCATCAATAAGCGCACCCGTGAATCGACTGCGTGCTTGCAATGAACTCATCATGGCCGGCAACAAGTCACTATACAAGCCATAGCTACTTGTTGATATGGGTTGGCGGGAGTAAAAATCATCAACGAATCGCTGCAATGATATGTTGGGTTGGTTGATGTAATTAGTGCTCCATAATCGCATTGCAAACGCTAGATTCTTAGGTTCCAGATATTTTTCTAGCACCTGTTGAATGGGGTAACTACGTGCGTCAAGTAACATCGTTTACCTCCTTCTAGTTTGAGCGAAATGTCGTTTTCTGAAACTCCGGATAACCAATCTCGTTATGCTCGGAAATATCCAAACCACGTTGCTCATGCATACCTGTTGAGCGTAAACCAAAAATAATGTTGATTATGCTAAACAGTGTAAAGGAGGCCGCTAAAGTCCAAAGCAGGGCGATAACGATGCCAAATACTTGAATCATAATACGCTGCGGGTTAAACGGGTCCGCAGTGAAAAACATCGCTGCTGCAACCGTACCCCATGCGCCGCTAATGCCATGTACTGCAATGGCATCGACCACATCATCAAGGCGCATTTTTAAAATAAGATCTCGACCAAAGCTAAATACTGCCCCTGCAATTAAACCCGTCAATGCAGCAAAAGGAGGATCCATCGTTGCACAACCCGCGGCGATAGACACTAACCCTGCAAGACTGCCGTTGATGGTAGACGTTAGCAGTAAAGGTATTCTTCTAAGATAGCTAGTGAGTGTGACGCCAATTGCGCCAGCAGCACCTGCGTAAGCTGTGTTTAACGCAATCTTTCCAACTTGGTCTGTCAAGCCGTCGGTACTGCCCGCATTAAAGGCAAAGAAACCAAACCACAGGATAAACCCACCCAGTGTAACCATCATGAGGCTATGCCCACGAATCTCTCTTGGCTCAAAAGTATCAGGATCAAACCTTCCTAAGCGCGGTCCCACAACAATGATACCGGCAAGCGCTACCCAAGCACCCACTGAGTGAACAACCGTGGAGCCTGCAAAGTCTACAAAGCCTAATTGCTGTAGCCATCCGGACGGGTTCCATGCCCAGTGTGCATAAAGCGGATAGATTAGTCCAGAGACAAAAATAGCGCTGATTGCATAGGAGTGAAATTTGGTACGTTCCGCCATGGCCCCACTGGAAATAGTGGCAGCTGTCGCAGCAAACATTCCGTTAAAAAGGATGAAGGCATATTCTCGACCGCCTTCAACACCACTTAAGAAAAACTTTTCAGCACCTAGCCAACCCTGAATACTTTCGCCAAACATAATTCCGTAGCCGCTGATACCAAACATGAGCATGGCAATACACACGTCAAAGTAGTTCTTCATCATGACGTTGACGGCATTTTTAGCGCGAGACATGCCGCTTTCAATTAATGCAAAAGCGGATTGCATAAAGAATACAATCATTGCGCAGAAAGTGAGCCACATGATGCTTATTAAGTTTTGTGTTTCTGGGTCAACTGCAGCAGCGCTTATTCCTGGTAAAAGCAGAAATACCGCTCCTGTTGTTAAGTACTTCATCGATTATCTCCTGATTGTTTTTTTGAATATCCATATTCAACGTCTAGTCTATTACTAAATTGAGAAAAATGTGAAGACATGGCTAATATATGATGGCTAACAGTTTTTTATTCTTATTTAAGGCTTGTTATGTATGCTTTGTTGAAGCTTTAAACAAAGTCTGAGTCACAAATATTTATTATTAAAAATTAGGTTAATTTGCGTTATAAATTATCTAGGTTACTTTTTATATTTTCGCGACTAATTAATAACCATTATGGATAAATGAAACTCAACCTAAGCTGAACTAACTTCGTGAAAACCACTCAATTAAAGACTTACTAGAGGCTCAATCAATGAATTGGATTTATCGGTTATTGCTCGTTTTCACTATCACTTGCTCCAATGGACATGCAGCGGTATTAGATATTGCACATCGTGGCTATGCAGCTGACAACGCTGAGTCGACTTTGCTGGCTTTTAGGCAAGCCCATCGTCAGGGTGCAGATGGCATTGAGTTTGATGTAAGGCAAAGCAGTGATGGTGTGTTGGTGGTTACTCACGATCCATCTATTGCTACATTGGGTAATAGACTAGTAAATAACACGACGTTCTCTGATATTTACCTTGAAACAGAGATACCGAGTTTAGAAGCGGTTTTGATTTTTGCAAAACAAGTTAATCAGACTATCTGGCTTGAAATTAAACAAAGCCATCTTTACCCCAATATCATTCCAAACGTATTAGAGTTGATCGCGAAGTATGATTTGGAAAGTAAAACGGTGATACAGAGTTTTAACCATCGAGACTTGGATACCATCAAAAAGATCCAGCCTAATATACGATTACTTGCCTTGTTTACCTCGAACTTTGCTTTTAATAGAGTGCCAGCTGCTGTTGATTACATTGGCTTACCCATGAGTAATCAATATAAGAATGTTAGTTTGGTCAATCGATTACATACTTTAGGTAAGCAAGTGATATTTTGGCGAAACAATGATTTGTCTGAAACCAAGCAATCGGTAGAAGCATTTATCAATATTGGTGCTGACGGACTGATGTTGGATCGATCTTTAAGGAGTATTTTGCAGGATTAGTATTGGGTCAATCTAAGGGTCTCAATAACTTATGAAGTGGCTAGCACCAAGCTAGCTTGTGGTTCAAAGGGTTTGGCCATTTGATATTGATTTCGACCTGAATTCTTGGCTAAGTAAAGTGCTTCGTCAGCTGAAGAAAGCCACTGTTCACTGGTAATATCGCGATTTAATTCTGCGGCCCCGAGTGAAATTGTAATTTTTTGCCCTTCCAAGAATTGGCTATTCTCCACTCTTGAGCGAATGGTTTCTGCCAAAATTTCAGCATCCTTAATGCAGGTACCTTCCGTGACTAAAACAAATTCTTCGCCGCCATAGCGGTATACCTGACCTGAAATGCCAGTGAAACTAGAGAGTAACTTTGCAAACTTTTGAAGTATTTCATCACCGATTGCGTGACCGTGTTGATCATTGATGGATTTAAAATGATCAATATCCATAATGATGAGTGCGGCATTGAATGGTTTGCTTTGGTAGTTGAG
>CALHTA010000089.1 GCA_938038645.1 uncultured Thiotrichaceae bacterium | reverse complement strand
AGCAAATCCTGACTTTCGACCGCATCTAAAATCTCATCGGGTGATAGATTTTGAAAAGCGCCAACGGCAGCCTCGACCTTAGGAGGAAGTTCATTCATAGTGTTGATGCTTTTATAATATTAATAGGCATGATATTAGCAGAAAGATTGTCGTATCCGCTGCTTATATTAAAATGCTCATATTAACTTGGAAACACTATGAATCGAACGCGATTGCCCGGTACGCCTGACCCAGATTTTATGTTGATGGGGGCACATGATAATCAAATAGCCATAGATACTTGGGGTAAGTCTAGTCACCCCGCCGTCATTTTAATGCACGGTGGAGGGCAAACCCGACATGCTTGGAAAGGCACGGGGCAAAAGCTTGCGGATGCTAACTATTACGCGATCTCAATGGATCTTCGAGGTCATGGGGATTCAGATTGGGTGGGCAGTGAAGCGGGTTATACCGAGGCAGAGTTAGCCGCTGATCTTGCCTGTGTTATCAAAGAATTGAAGCTTAATAAGCCTGTTCTAGTGGGAGCTTCATTAGGTGGGATGGCGGCGTTAACGGCGATTGGTTTTGAAAAAACTGAAGCAAGCGCTTTAGTGCTGGTTGATATCGTGCCTGGGTTTACCAAGTCTGGCGCAGCTAGAGTGCTGCAATTTATGGCAATGGGCGCTAAAGGATTTGATTCCTTGGATGACATTAAAGCGATCGTTAAGACGTATCAGTCGCATCGAAAGTCATCACATAAATCAGACGGACTTTCTAAAAATGTTCGATTGGGTGATGATGGTCGTTATTACTGGCATTGGGACCCAGCTTTTCTAAAGCGTTCGACGGATGACTTTTTGCAAGTTCAAGATGCTCTAAAGGAATGCGCTAAGAATATCAATGTGCCAACGCTGCTAGTAAGAGGTGGTTTATCCGATTTGTTAACAGATGAAGGCGCACAAGAGTTTCTGAAATCTTGCCCGCAGGCCGATTATACCAACGTCACCGATGCTGCTCATATGGTTGCTGGTGATCGTAATGATATCTTTACTGAAGCGGTGATTAGCTTTTTAAAGAAAATGGAAGTTTAGAGAAAAGACTTAAAAAAAGGCGATACAGATTTCTCTGTACCGCCGCGTCAAATCCTTTTGACATCTACATTCCGGTAGAACCGGAAACTCTGTAGTTGGTTAGTTACTAATCGTAACGGTTACTTTTATCGAGTTGGTGCGGCCACTAAAGTCTTTAATGGCATACCAGAAGCTGTCATTACCTACGTAGTTTGGCTTCGGGATATAGTTCAGTTTGCCATTTTCAATCGACACCTTGCCGCCCTTTACGGAGTAGGCATTCACTTCAGTAATCGACAGTCCCACCCCAATATCATTTGCGAGTGCGTCAAATACCTTCGCTGTGTTTGCGGTGACTTCAACAGCTTCTGTAATTGCAACAGGATAAGGCGCATTTTCAAAAACATCGATTGTAACTTCAGCGCTATTCGTACGGCCTTGTGAGTCTTCAAATACATACCAAATCTTATCTTCACCCGTAAAGTTCTGTCCTGGGGTATAGCTAAGTTTGTTGTCAATGATCACCACCTGACCGCCACGTAATGACCATGGGTTGATTTCGTCGATTGTTAGGCCAGTGCCTGTATCATTGGCAAGCACATCAATAATAATCGTTTGGCTAATCACCGTGGAGGCCGAATCTGGGTTGCCTTCAGGGTAAGCACCAACAGGTGGATTGCTTACATTGATAGTGACTTTGGCACTGTTAGTTCGACCGATGTAATCACTAAATGCGTACCAGAAAGAATCTTCACCAATAAAGTTTTGCTTTGGCGTGTAGAGGGCTTTTCCATTAATTACCTTGATTTTCCCGCCTTTTGCAGACCAACTGTTTACTTCAGTGATTGTCAGATCAGCGCCTGTATCATTGGCAAGCACATCAATGCTTAAAGGCTTGTTTTTTTCTGTAGAAGCAGTGTCAGGCGTTGAAACAGGATAGGCTGTCACGGTTTGAGCGCTCGCAACGGAGCTTGCAAAACGCTCACCCAACAACAGAGTGCCGGCTGTTGAATAGTGAACGCCGTTTGCCCCACCACCGTCATTAATAAATAATTCTAAGTCTTTTCCATTAACAAGGTAGGCATTGCTATCAGTCGCAACGATTGATGCTTGTGCATCCCATATCTGTTGGCGAGCAGGCCATACGGCTGAATCGGCGATTTCACCGATGTGAAAGTCGAGGATAGGTAGGCTTAGGTCAGCTCTCACTTTAGCAATGAAGTTTCCAAGGTTTTGCTCATAAGCTGCAGGTGCTAGTGTGCCAAAAGTGTCAGACTCGCCCTGCATCCATAACACACCGCTGATTTCTAACGACCAGCCGCGTCTGGCTGCCGCTGCTTTAGCATTGTTAACCGTTTTTATGAAGTAGTCGTAGCGATTAACCGTTGCCGATGAAGAGTCCCAATCGGTATAAAGCGATGTGCCACCTGGAGAGTATTTGATGATAGCAACAGGGGCACCGGTTCTCGCTTGAAACTGTTTACTAAAGGAGAGTTCAGGGCCAAACCTTACGCCATTCCAATTTCCAAAACCGGGGGCTAAGTTTTTCCATTCGCCTAACCCTGAGTCATTCCCGCCTTTAAAAATATACGCTGAGGATTGCTCTGTTGCTAAATCACTTTGACCGAGGTCTGCGAGATTTTGATTGGGCATAAGGGTTCCTGAAAAAAGGTCACCATAGCCAAGTCCGTAGCCTTCTGCGTTTGACTGCCCTGCAACAATATAGGTTTTAATAACGGTGTCTTCAGCTTTTACAGAAATGCTGAGGAGAACACTCAATGCCAAAATGGGTAATAAATATCTTTTCACTTTTATTTGCCTTATTGTTAGAAGTCTGTTGTTGCAGAGCTTTTGTTTTAAAAACCAAACGAAACATCCTTGTAACGTTTGGTAGAGCAATTCTGCATAAATAAAACGTGAAGCGGGAGCGGCACAGGCCTGAATAAGCCGAGTTCTCTGATGGGGAAGATGAGCTGTTATTTTTTGTGGATGAGCTACAAAATCACAGCGTCTGAATCTTGGGTTGACTCTTTAAACCTGATTCAGGTTCGTATTTAACGAATCACTTTACGCCACTCGCTAAGGAAGTTTTCCTTCTTCATTTGATCCTGATAAGTCAGTAGTGCGGGTCCTAATTTGATCAATTTTAGTGGGCCGCGATTACGGGTCGCCTGTTGCAAACCAGTGAGTGTTGCTCCCCCTGTAACTTGGGGGTGGATGGGGTAAAGCTTTGCTTCAATCGCAAGCAAACGCTGGCCTCTTTCTGAAAGCAGATAGTCTAAAAACTGATGTCCAGCTTCAGGGTTTCGAGCGCGGTTTGAAACAAAAGCAACACGAGACATCGCTAATGTGTAGTCCCCTGACAAAATCATCCCGAGATCTTCTGACTGACTGACCGCAGAGAAGGCATAAGAACCAAGTACGTTATAGCTCAGGAGTAATTCGCCACTGCGAACAGCGTTAAGCATTTGGCTAGTGCTGTCATAGAGCTTCACTTTTACTGAGTTTAGGTTCTCAGTCAGTCGTCCCCAAGTGCTAGCCTGCTGAGCGTCCTGCGATGCAAACAAATAACCAAGCCCGCTGCGTTGGATATCATAAGTGCCGATTCGCCCTTTAAAACGTTGCGTTTGATCCCTTAATAGCTCAATTAACTCAAACCGATTTTGGGGAATGTCATCGCCAGTCAGCAGTTTTTTGTTGTAAACCATCACTGCGGGCTCAGAAGTGAAGCCAAAAGCTTGTTGTCGCCACTGTGCCCACTCAGGTAGCCATTGCAATAGTTCTGTCGAATGAGTATCGGCATAGCCATCGTTAACCAGTTTGATTTGCAGGTCCATCGCTGAACTGATGATCAGATCAGAAGTGGCTTTGTTCTCGTAGTCCGCTAAGAACTTTCTATTAAGCGGCACAGAGTTTTGGTCGATGTATTCAACGGCGATGCTCGGTTGTTGTCGTTGAAAGTCCGCAATCAGTGACTTCATTACTCCTTCATCGGTACTAGAAAGGATTTGTAGCTGCTGAGGCGGCGAAGCAGGTTGTGGAGCAGGGTACTCGGCTGCGTTAGCGAGGTTAAACAAGCTGATTAGGATTAAAAAGTAGATGCTTTTCATGAGCTTACCGGTAGTAATAATCGTGCTTTTAGGCCACCTTGTGCGCCATTTTCAAGTTCTAGCTTGCCGCCTAATCCTCTGAGTATTTGCTCAACGATAGCTAAGCCTAAACCACTACCGCTTTGCTGGCGGAATTCACCTCGGCCAAAACGTCGGGTCACCTGCTGAAGTAACTCCTCTGGCAAGCCTTGACCATAGTCACGCACTTGTAACTCTACCCAGTTAGGCTTGTCAGCGTCTTTCAGGCTGACATGCACTTCTTGTTGGACAGCATTTTCTTGGCCATATTTGAGTGCATTGTCGACGAGGTTTCGCAGCACTTCTCTTAACGCTTCAGGGTCAGCCGTTACTTTCACATCCCCCACCGTATTGTCAAAGCTCAGCTCAACGCCTTGAGTAATGGCAATGGGAGCAAGATCAGCTAGGCATTTCCCTACTACATCTTCCAAAACCACAGGCTCTGGGATAAGTACATCAACGCGATGAGCCAAGGTTGCATAACTGAGCAACTGGTTTATTCGGCTATTGGTTTCTTGAGCGTTACGGCGAATACGTTCCGCACGCTCCCTAAACACTTCACTATCGACATCTTCTGCAGCTAGTTCGGCTTGTGCTTGAAGGCTAGCCAGCGGTGTTCTAAGTTGATGCGCAGCTTCGGCAATAAAGGCATGGTTTCTATCTTGGTTGCGTTGCAGACGTTGCATAAAGCGATTGATGGCTTCAACAAGGTGAGTGGCTTCGCTGGGAACTTGTGTGATTAGTGGTTTTAAATCAGTCGGTTGCCGCTGTAATAATTCGTCTTCGACTTTAAATAATGGACGAAGTGACCAACCCGCTGCCAACCAGACGAATAATAGTCCCAAAATGATCAGTGCAATAATTCCTACCAGCGCTTTTAGGGTGAGGTCTCTGGCTAATAACGTCCTAGCGATGCGGCTTTGTCCCATTTGCAGCCAAACTTTTTCCTGTACCCCAGACTCAACCAGCAAGCGCTCCAATACAATAAACCGAAAGTCCTCACCTTTATAGGGTGCGGTAAAGAAGTGTGGCTTGCCGCTTTTATAGTCCTCGGCCATCGCTTTCGGGTTAGGTTCGGGAAGTCCGTCGTAGCCGGTTAGCACGCCACTGCTCTCACTTTTTAAGCGATAAGTGACCCGGTCATTTTCAGAGAGTGATAGCGTGTCTAGTGAGGCATAAGGAAGATCAAAATCAATTTTCTCATCTTTAACACTTAAGTTTTCCATCGCGGTTAAGGCGGCGCTGGCTAACAGTTTGTCATAGGCTTCATCGGCCGCTTGCGTCGCGAAGTTACTGGTTGCAAATAATACTAATGCACCACCAACGACGAGCACGATGCCAAAAAGTGCCGCAAGCCTTGCTCGCAGTGAGCCGCTATTCGCCAACATAAATCATATACCCGATGCCTCGAAGCGTTTTTATACTCACACTGCTAGCACTGAGTTTTTTACGTAATCGAGCGATATAAAGTTCGATGGCGTTGTCGCTTGGCATTTCGTTGGTTTCATCGAGAGAGCAGAGTTGGTCGGCGATTTGGCCTTTGCTTAAGGTACGCCCTTGGTGGCTTAGCAATAAATCAAGAATGCTCAATTCTCGGCGAGGTAGATCGAGCAGTACCCCATCGACACTGACTTTGGCTGAAGCACGATCAAAGCTGAGATTGCCATAGTTGACTAAGCTAGCCGCTTCACCGGTGTTGCGGCGGATCAAGGCGCGACAACGTGCAGAGAGCTCCCGAAGATCAACCGGTTTTACCAGATAATCATCCGCACCAAGATCTAAAGCATCGACACGGTCTTCAATTCCAGAGCGGGCGGTTAAGATAAGCACAGGAGTTTTGTCTTTGCGTTGACGTAGCTGTTTGAGTACGCCCATTCCGTCGAGTTTTGGCAAGCCCAAATCTAATATAATCAAACTGTATTGCTGGTAGGAAAGAAGCTTGCTGGCTTGGTCACCATCGGTCAGCCAATCGACAGCATGACCATCTGCATGAAGGCGCTCGATGATTGCTTCAGCCAAATCGGGGGTGTCTTCTACCAGCAAAACTCTCATGCTAGATCCGCTAGTGCTTGTAAGGTGACTGGCTTGATTGGCGCGCGTATCCGCATATAGTCGATTTCGCTCACATCAACGCCACGCTCGTCCGCTAAGACCTGCGCTGCAGTGATGCCACACATACGCCCTTGGCATGGCCCCATGCCACAGCGACTAAAAGCCTTAGTCTGATTTAGGCCCAAACAGCCTTTTTGTACATGGTCGCGTAACATGCCACTGGTAACTTCTTCGCATCGACAGACAATGACGTCATTGTCGTTGAGTACGTCTGAATAATCTGGTG
>CALHTA010000088.1 GCA_938038645.1 uncultured Thiotrichaceae bacterium | reverse complement strand
CGGAACTAGCGCTGGAGTTGCTAAAGGATAAGCCGGAGCTTCAGAACTAATCGGGCCCAATTCATTAATGATACGATTGACAATGCCTCGTGCGGGACGTCCGCTAAAGATGTTCGTTAACGCGGTATGCTTGGCCGCTTCACTTTTTAACGCTGCTCGATGCACTTCACTGGTAGTTGTTTCAGCGCAAAGCAAAAAGGTCGTTCCAAGCTGCACCCCTGAAGCACCAAGCGCTAAAACAGCAGCCACGCCTTTAGAATCGGCTATGCCACCCGCGGCAATAATCGGGAGTTTTATTTCCCGAGCCAATTGCGGAACAAGCGCAATGGTACCGACTTGAGTATTCATATCCTCAGAAAGAAAAGTGCCGCGGTGACCACCCGCTTCAAGGCCTTGAGCAATGATAGCGTCAGCACCATTGGCTTCTAAACAGCGTGCCTCTTCAAGTGTTGTTGCCGTGCTGATAACTTTCGACCCCCAAGATTTCACTCGCGCCAGTAACTGAGGTGAAGGCAAGCCGAAGTGAAAACTTATGACAGGAGGTTTAAATTCTTCTAAGACGTCGGCAATCTCGCTGCTAAAAGGTGCGCGTGCTGCAACGGATGAAATGTCCGTTTCATCGATTCCGTATTCTTCGTAAAAGGGACGGAGTACCCTGCGCCAAATTGCTTCTCTTTCTTCGCTAGGTTCTGGTGCTTCGTGGCAAAAGAAATTTAGATTATAAGGTTTGTTTGTACTGGCTTTTATTGCGATTAGCTCATTGCGTATCGCGTCTGATGAGAGCATTCCGCAGGGTAAAGAACCTAATCCGCCAGCATTTGAAACGGCTATTGTAAGCGCGCTGCCTTGCACACCTGCCATAGGGGCTTGGATAATGGGTAGATCAATGCCGAGCAGTTCTTTTAGGTTCATCCCTTAAATCCCTTTGTCCACAGAATTCACTTCAGCTGACGCTTCTGCCAACTTCGCACGCTCAGCCTTACTAATGTATCTAGGCTTGCTTTGCGTCGCTAGCTTCGCCTTAGCTTTTTTAATGCGCCCCTTCACTATCTGAATACTCTTCTTACGACGGTTCATCCATGCCTCTCAGTTAGACTATAGCTGCATAATATCAGCTAATAGGGTTGATATAGTGTCAGAAAATCCTAATAGTGAATCTGTAACTGATATCTACGCGTAACCATTTAGGAAGCGTTCACAATTAAGTAAAAGTAATGTGCACTTATTAGACTTTCTGTTCAGGCACATTACGTTTAGACTAATCGTTCAAATTTTATAGGAAACTAGTATGATTTCGAGAACTACCCTAAAACATTCATTGGCAGCTGTTGTACTTGGTACCGTCAGCTTGTTCGCAGCAGGTCCAAGCTTTGCCGCTGATGCAGACTTGACAAAAGTACCATCAGGTAATTATGCGGTTGACCCTTCGCACGCTTATATTAATTTCCAGTACAACCATTTAGGACTATCAAACCCGACGTTAAGCTTTGATGACTTCACGATTGATATGAATCTGGACACAGAAAATCCAGCTAAAACAACCGTTGCAGTTGAGATAAAAGCAGACAGCTTGGTTACTGGCTCAGCGATCTGGACTGACCATATATCTGGAAGTAAGTGGTTCGATTTTGCAACGTATCCAACGATGAAGTTCACTAGTACTTCAGTGACAGGTTCAGGCAATAGCTTCAAGATGACGGGCGATCTAACCATTAAAGACGTGACTAAACCAGTCACTTTGGATGTCACGATTAATGCTGCAATGAATCACCCGATGAACAAGAAGCCAGTGGTTGGTATCAGCGCTAAAGGGAAACTACTACGCTCTGAGTGGGGCTTAGGCGCAAACGCACCTTATGTCAGCGATGAAGTTAAGCTATCAATTGAAGCAGAAATGTTCAAAGGCTAAATCTCGCTGGCAAATCTTGCTTTCGTATGGACAAGTAGAGCACTCGCTCTACTTGTCTTTTTAAATTATAAAATCACACTCGGCAACCATGTCTTTAAAAAACTCAGTCGCTCGTTACACAGGTGTTGCCATTGCTTTACACTGGCTTATTGCACTGTTGATTATCAGTCTGTTGGTAGTTGGCAAATTCATGACCAGTTTAGACGAAGCCGATCCTTTACGCTTCTCATTGACCCAGTGGCATAAATCGTTTGGTATCACGATACTGCTGCTCACGGTTGCACGTATTATTTGGCGGTTAAGTCACAAACCGCCCGCTCTGCCCGATACCATTCGGGGCTGGCAAAAATTCTCATCAGGTTTAACCCATTTTCTTCTCTATTTTTTGATGTTGGGTTTGCCTATCAGCGGTTGGATCATGGTGTCCGCATCACCGCTAAACATCTCAACCATCTTATTTGAGGTTATCCCGCTTCCGCATTTACCTTTACTTGCTTCAATGGCCAATAAGGCGCAAATATCAGAGCTATTCCATGAGGTTCATGCCATCAGTTCAGGCATCATGATCGCGCTGTTGCTACTGCATATCGGTGCTGCGCTAATGCATCAGTTTGTACATCGTGACTTAGTTATGGAGCGTATGGCACCACACTGGAAGAGCAAAGAAACAAAAGAAGGACTTGGTTTAATTGCAGGGTGCATTGGCGCGGTATTACTGGGACTGTTTCTAATCAATGAGATTAGGATGCACCAAGATGTTACCCCTACTGTCACCGCCACTAGTGGCCAAAATCAGGCCGAAGCCAAAAGTATCAGAAGCCAAGTCAATTTCAAATTGGTATTAATGGGTGAAGATATTAAAGGGACTTTTGCAGAATCTACCGTCATGCTAAATCTAGATATGGACAATCCTGCAGATTCTAGTCTGTCGGCAACGGTCAAAACGGCCAATGCAAACACCTCAAATCCACAAATTAACGACTCTCTACCGGGTTCTGACTGGTTCAATGTCGCTCAACATCCAGAAGCAAACTTTGTTTCAACTGAAATGGAAATGACTTCAGAAACCTCTTGGTTGGTAACAGGCGACTTAACAATCCGTGAAACGACCAAGCCTGTGAATTTCACACTAAACCTTGACCCGCAAAATAACGCGGCGAAAGGCGCATTCACGATCAATCGCCTTGACTACGCTGTTGGAGCGGTGGAACAAGCTGATGATTCTATTGCGGGTTTCAATGTGGAAATCGAGTTTGATTTTCCCTTAGAGTAATTTCAAACTCGCTTTACTTAACCCATTGGATTAATTCGTTCGACTCCTTCGGAGCAAGCTCTCTTTTAATCAGCTTACCGGAAGGATCAAACAGCAATAACTCCGCAACGCTGGCACTGTGCTCAGCGATAAGCTTGTCACCTTCGGGCGTATTAATTTTGGCAATAAGAAAAAGAACCTGATCGTTGAGCTGATCCCGAGCTTTATTCATTTGCTCAGTCTGACTAATACTGATCATAAGATTAGGATCATAAACAAACACTAGCGCAGGTTTGCCAGTGCCTATTTCCTCATGAGTCATCTTTATACTTTTAGGCATTACCGAAAACATAAGCGCTAATAGCAGTGCGATGGAAGCGATGACGCCAAGGAAAACCCAAAGCTTTCGGCGGCCAGGGTTAGAATTCTGTTGATCGTTGATGACTAAAACCTCTTATTTGTTATTGACAGTACAGCCGTATTTAAGCTCAGCTTGATCAGGCACTTCAAACCTTGGCTCCATAAAGTTAAACATCACCTAGCCAAGGTTTTGTTCCTAATTTGCTAAAGTAGTTTTTAGCCATGACTTTACATAAGCTATTGTTGTACCGCTAGCATTATGAACTTCTGCATGAGAGCCTGAGGTATTGGAGTAATAACAGCTCAAGCCGTCCGTATTTCCATCCGTTCGAACATTCCACTTTTCGTCATATAG
>CALHTA010000087.1 GCA_938038645.1 uncultured Thiotrichaceae bacterium | reverse complement strand
TGAGAAAGGTGACGGCATTCCTCAGCTAGCTCAAGACTTTTATGCGCGCATTGGTGCCGCAGATGGTTTGATCATTTCTTATGCTGAGTACAACGGGCATTACACTTCAGCTTTCAAGAATATTTTTGATTGGTGCAGCCGCATTGATAGGAAGATATATCAAGAAAAGCCTCAATTGGCACTGTCAACTTCACCCGGTGGTAGAGGTGGGGCAAGTGTCATGAAAGTGGTGCAAGAAGCAGCCAAATACTTTGGTGGCAACATCAAGGCTAGCTTATCTGTCGGCAAGTTTTATGGGAACTTTGACTCTGAAGCTAAACAGCTATCTGATCCTTACTTAGCAAAGTTGCTGCGTGAAGCGGTTTTAGAATTGAAAGCGGCACTCTAACTGGTGAGCAAATAGGTAGGGAAACCCATCCACCCAGCCTAGTATCTAACTCTTAATTAGCCGCGTCATCGGTAGTTTTATTGCTTGTCGATTTGGGCGGAGCGCTGCTTTTCATTGCCTCATCATGCATCAGCGTTTTATCCCATAACCGGATACCCCGCCGGTAAGCAGCTCTTGCGATCAAATGGGCGCCAACAGGTGCCGTCAAAAACAAAAACGCAATAATCAGCAATGCTTTGGTAACCACTAAGGAACTTGCGAAATGTACAGAAACTCCCAATATGATGAGCCCTACACCTAAGGTTCCCGCTTTGGTTGTTGCGTGCATACGAATAAGCACATCGGGAAGGCGGAGCAATCCCAGGCCCGCAGCGGCTGCAAATCCACCACCAAGTACAATAAGGATACTGACAATCATATCATTCATTATAATTTCTCCTTCGAAGGTGGCTCATCATTTGTTCCATCTCGCTGAGCTGCGTCAGCATCATCCAAGGGAATGTGCGTGCTCACTTCTAGGTAACGGGCAAATCCAACCGTTGCTAGAAAACCAATCAAAGCGAGCGCAAGTCCTAGATCTAGATAAGCGGCATTTTCTAATTGAAGGGCTAGTAAAGATGAGACGGCTACCAACAGAACGGTAATTAAATCCAATGCCACAATCCTGTCGGCAGCAGTCGGCCCTTTCAGCATTCGTATGCAGCCTGCAACCAGGCCAAATGCGGTAAGTCCTAAGGCAATGTCCGTAGCAATATTCATCAACGCATCGCCTCCAATACTCGTCGCTCCATGCCACGTTTTAATTCATCCTTAAACAACTCCGTGTCGTCAACAAACATTGCATGTACCAGTAAGTGTGATCGATCCTCACTAATATCTACCGACAACGATCCCGGTGTTAAGGAGACAAGATTGGCAAGTACCGTAATTTCTGCATCTGTTTTGGCATCGATGGGCACCGCTATTAACGCAGGTTTACTCCGTTGTGTCGGAGTCAACACATCCCACGTGACTTTTAAGCTAGAAATAATGAGCTCATAGATGAAGCTCAGCGCAAGCATTACAGCATCAAATAATTTCCTACAGTAACGACTAGCACCAAATAGAGGTTGTAGGATGAATAAGACAGCATAGCCGATAATAAAGCCCACCAATAAACTTGGCAGACCGATTCCACCATTAAGGGCAGCCCAGACAAATGCGAGTATCAGGTTTGTGGCAAATGGCGTCATTGCTGTACCTCGTTTAAATTGGCTTGCGCAGCTGCTCTATCTGGCAGTACGGTATCTAAATAAGCACTTGGATTAATCAAGCTTTGCGCCGCAGTATCCGACATTCCAATAATTTTACTGGGCAGAAAACCGATTAATAACATAATAATGGAGAGGCCAAGCACCGGTGTCCAAGCATACCAATTAGGTGGCATCACTGGCGGCCCAATGGCTTTACTGTCAGACGTATCTGCTTTAGCCTCTTCGGTACTAAATGGCTTAGGTTTCCAAAAAGCCTCAGACCAGATACGTATAAGCGGGATAAACGTAAGCAGGCTGACCAAAACCACAAAAATGATAACCACGGTTGCGTCATGATGAAGACCTGCCTCAATAATCAGTAACTTCGCCCAGAAGCCGGATAGCGGCGGGATACCAATCAGCGATAATGCGGCCAATAAAAATAGCATGGCGAACCCTGGCCTTTCCTGATACAAGCCACCGAGCCGTGCCAGCTCAAAACTTGCACCCAGTTTTCCGATTACCCCAGCAATCATAAATAGCAAGGCTTTGATCAAAATACCATGCACCATGTAAAAAATGGCAGCGCCCATGGCTAGAGCGGACCCCAACCCTAAACCAAGCAGCATAAACCCTATCGACCCGATAACATGGAAAGCGAGAATGCGGCGAATATCGTTGTGTGTCATCGCGCCAAACACACCCAGCACCATGGTCACTAGACCCAACCCTAGCAGGGTCATATCGATTACCGAATGCTCTCCTGGAAATATTAAGGTGAAGGTCCGCATCAAGGCATAAATGCCTACCTTTGTCATTAACGCAGCAAACACGGCGGTAACGCTGATAGGTAGCGTGTGATACGAAGCTGGCAGCCAGAAATAAAGTGGAAAAACAGCCGCTTTAATACCGAATGCCACCAGAAACAACACGGCAACGACGGCAACTAAAGCTTGGTTTTCTACCTCTGGCACACGAATCGAGAGATCGGCCATGTTGAGTGTGCCGGTAAGACCATACAGCAGGCCTATTGCAGTGAGTAACAACACGGTAGAAATGAGGTTGATGGCTACGTATTTAACCGCTCCATCGAGCTGTACTTTATTCCCACCCAATACCAATAGGGCGAACGAGGAAATTAACATGACCTCGAACCAAACGTATAGGTTGAACAAATCTCCCGTGAGAAATGCGCCGACCACCCCCCCAATTAACATATTTAAGAAGGTGAAAAAGCCACCGGCAATCCTATCTTCAGAAATATCGCCCATGGCATAAACATTGACGCTGAGCGCGACAATCGCAGTCACCACAATCAACATAGCACTCAACATATCGGCAATGAGCGTGATACCCATTGGAGCTTGCCAACCACCCATTTGGTTTGAGACGGGGCCTCCGTTGAC
>CALHTA010000086.1 GCA_938038645.1 uncultured Thiotrichaceae bacterium | reverse complement strand
CCAATGCGTGACTCATTGTCTGCACTGCGGTAGTAACGGGATGGTCCACCAGTCGTTTCAGTACTAGGCAGCAATTCATATTTTTCTTCAATACGTCTTAATACTTCATCGCTGCTGCAATAGGTTTTATCACGATCATGTAGCCCCATATCGCCCAGCGGCATTTCTTCAATGAATGAAATATCTAAACCGCGCTCGCGGACGTAGTCAACCAAATCGAGTATCTCATCGTCATTATGGTTTTTCATAATGACTGCATTGATTTTTACTGACTTGAAGTTTTGCTCAAGAGCAGACTCGATGCCATCGAGTGTCTTTTGAATATCGCCAATGCGCGTAATCGCTTTGAAACGGTCGGCCTGTAAAGTATCGAGACTGACGTTAATGCGGGTAACGCCAGCCTTTTTAAGGTCTTGCGCGTATTTAGTCAGCAAGGTGCCATTCGTCGTGACGGTAAGATCGTTCAGCCCATCCATTGCACCCAAGTCATTAAATAGCTTAATGACGTTTTTGCGGGTCAAAGGCTCACCACCCGTAATACGAATCTTGTTCACACCCATGTCAACGTACTGTTTGGCTATTCTGGCAATTTCTTCCAGCGTTAACAATTTAGCACGAGGCATAAATTTCATGTCTTCAGACATGCAATAGACGCAGCGAAGGTCACAGCGGTCAGTCACCGATATTCTCAGGTAACTAATCTTCCGACCAAATTTATCAATAAGCTGAGAGTCTTGCATTTCAGACATTCCAATCTCCTTGTCATATAGCTCGCTTCATTCTACACATAGCGCTAGGCTTTAGGATAGCCTCAACGTCCACAATCCTGGCTAATTAAGCGGCTCAATGAGCACATTATCACCACTATTTACGCCACCTTGATCATCATTTAGTACAATGAGACAATTTGCCTCACTCATTGAACTAAGAATTCCAGAGCCTTGACGACCTGTTAACTCAACGGCCAATGAACCGTTATCAAGCTGTTTATAAACGCCGCGCTGATACTCCGTTCTACCCGGTCGTTTACAAATATTATCTAGGCAAACAGCATTTAATCGCAGAGATTTCACTTGCTCACTACCTGACAAGCGCTGGAGAGCAGGCTTAACAAATTGTAAAAAGGTCACCATGACAGCCACGGGGTTTCCAGGCAATCCAAAGAAGTGAGCTTTGCCCAATTGACCATAGGTCAACGGTCGACCTGGCTTCATGGCAATTTTCCAAAAGTTAATCGACCCCATTGCTCGAAGCGTTGGCTTTATATAATCAGCTTCACCAACCGACACACCACCAGAAGTAATCACAACATCCGCCATCCCCGAAGCTTGCTCAAAAGCTGCACGTACCGCATCGGGATCGTCTTGAACCACACCCATGTCCAGAATTTCAACATCTAACTGGCTTAACATGCCAAACAGGGTGTAACGATTACTATCGTATATCTGCCCTTCTGATAAATTCTCACCCACGCTTCGAAGCTCATCACCCGTGGAGAAGAAAGCCACTCTCACTTTACGAAAGACTGAGATTTCAGCAAAACCAAACGAAGCGATAACACCTAAATCAGCAGGAGTGATTCGCCTACCCACTTTGAAAATTGCTTCGCCGGCAGCGATATCTTCACCGGCATAACGCACATTCTGGCCCTGTCGATGCCCTGTACCAATCTTCACCCTCGTTTCATCGAGCAGCTCAGTCTGCTCTTGCATCACCACACTGTCAGCACCATCGGGCATGATCGCACCCGTCATAATTCTGATGCATTCGCCAGTATTACACTGCCCGGTAAATGGCAAGCCAGCCATTGCCTTACCAATAATTTTTAACGTTTTAACGCTGTCTTGTGGAAGGTCTTCGCCCTTTAATGCATAACCATCCATTGCCGAGTTGGTGTGCCCCGGCACATCAATCGGTGAAATAATCGACTGTGCAAGTACCTGCCCTAAACAATCCCTCAAAGGCAGTTTGATTACATCCGTTAACGGGGCAATGGATTGATTGATATGATCTTTTGCTGAGGCAACAGAAATCCAGTCAGACTCAAATTCACTATCACAGTTTTCAGCGGTTTCAATACGATTGCTCATTTCAAATCCAAATATCTCTGATATATAAAGGCCGCCATATCCTTTGGCTTATTTAAATCGATCCATGGGATTTGCAAATCTGAAGGCTGTGACTCACTGGCAAAAGCAATGACATTATCATCTTCAGGATAAAGCAAAGGCTTGTGCAAACCCTCACGATGCAGTTCAATTTTATTGAAGGACTCTTGCTTAAAACCTTCGACTAACACCATATCCAAGGTATCAGGATTTAACAAATCAAGCGCTTCTTGAAGGTTGGGTTCAGCCCTACCATCCCTTAAGTCTCGAACCCAAGCCACTTGGCTGCGAGAAACAACCAGCATTTGCTCTGCTCCGGCTTTGCGTAATTCATAGCTATCCTTACCAGGATAATCTATATCCAAGGCATGATGTGCATGCTTGATCATTCCAACCCGCAATCCTTTATCTCGTAAAATTGGCAGCAGCTGTTTAATCAAGGTCGTTTTTCCTGTCCCGCTAAAAGCGGCAAAACCTAACAGGGGTAAAGGAAAACTGATCTCGGTTTTAGGTATCGGCTCAGACCTCAAAGAGGCTTCATGCTGCTGTTTTTGATCTTCAGTGTTTAGGTTGTGAAACACCTCAGGTTCATCGCTAAAATCTAACACTGCCATTTTATGCTCGGCATACCAACGGTCAATTTTACGCTCGCCTCTTTCTAGAAATGCCATAAGGCTTGGTAATAAGCGGGTTGCAATTAAAGCATGCACGGGTTGTAAGCGAGTGCCATCGCTTGCCACCACAATATCAGCACTTTCTGCTTGTTGCGTCGCCATCATTCTTGCAATCAAATTATCAGGAATTTTAGGTGCATCACACGGCAAAGTAATCAAAAAATCAGTATCTATAGCAGCCATAACGCTAGCAAACCCAGCCAGTGGCCCTTGGTAGTCCGAAAGCGTATCTTCAACCACAGGGTAACCATAACGTTGATAAACCTGTTGATTTCTATTGGCATTGATCACAATGTTTGAGGTCTGCTGCTCCAACTGATCTAAAATATGCTCAATCAGCGGCTTTTCAAAGACCGTTACCAAACCTTTATCCTGACCACCAAAGCGTCGCCCCTGCCCACCAGCAAGTATTGCAACGGTTACTGAATTTTCATTATTCATGCACGACCCTCAATCAAGTGAGGTAACTCTAGCAAGTTCGTTAGGTTTCAGCTAGCCACACCAGAATGTTCCCATTAATTTACTTATTCTTAGGTACATAATCCTTAGGTTGCCGTGCGCTAAGCTTCGAACTATTATCGCGTAAAATTTTGTATCAGAATTAAGGAAAGCAAATTAATGGCTAAACATCAGAAGACCAAAAAGTGGCGTGGACGTGGTCTTGACGAATCAGCCCTGACAACAGTCAAGGATTTGATCCAGCACCTCCCTATGAGACGGGACCTATTAATTGAATATCTTCATCTGATACAAGATAGTCAGCACTGCTTGCCTGCGCCTCATATCCATGCCCTCGCGCACGAGATGAAAATCAGCTCAACTGAGGTGTATGAAGTTGCCAGCTTCTATCATCACTTTGATGTGGTTAAGGAAGAAGAAACTGCACCCCCTGAACTGACTGTTCGTGTGTGTGAATCGGTTACTTGCAGCCTGTTTGGCAGCAATCAACTCATTGATTCGCTTAAAGAAGAATACGGCGATAGCGTGCGTATACAACCAGTACCCTGTGTGGGTCGCTGTGAAGTCGCGCCCGTTGCCGTGGTTGGACAACTTCC
>CALHTA010000085.1 GCA_938038645.1 uncultured Thiotrichaceae bacterium | reverse complement strand
TCATTATCGATTTTACCCGAAGGCAAAGAAGTTGGGTGCAACAATACGCCGGCTCGGCGTTCCAATAAAGAATTGTTCAATCGAGCGACTCCACTTTACATCCTTATTTAATGATTAGATATGATGGGTAGCAGTCTCGATAGCGCCTTGAAGGTTAATATCAGATTCTGTTACCAAGTATATGGGTGTTTGTTGAACAATTTTACTCATGCGGCCTTTCTTAAGGCAGGCATTTAGAAAATGTTCAGACTGCATCCAGTATTGTAATTCAGTTGCTACTTGTCCGCCTATGTATATTCCACCCATAGGTTGATACAATAATGCTAAATTCCCAACATATGCCCCATATGTGGTCACAAACAGCTTAATTGCTTGTTCTGCTGCTTGATCAGTTTCTGCCGCTTTTACGATTTGTGTGACAGTAGGGTTTACTTTAGTTTGCCCCATAAACGTTGAATCGCTTTGTTTTACTTTTTGCTGGCAGTAACGGTAAAGCTCCTGAAGGCCTTCGTTAGACAGGATACGCTCATAAGATACATGGTTAAAGCGTTTCATCAAATATTCCAGTAAGTCGATTTGCTCCTTATCAATAGGTGCAAAGTTGACCATGCCTCCCTCACTATTATTTTTATTAAAGGCATTTTGGCTGTGATCCATCCATGCTAAACCCAAGCCATGTCCCGCACCTGTCACCACACGGATGCCGCGTTCATGGTTAGCTCCTTCATTTAATAGCACCATGCCTTTTTCAGAAGCCGCATCAATCCCCCGGGCAGCTGAATCAAAGTCGCTAATTAATGAAACATCTTGAATATAAAACTGCTCGCCAAGTTGTTTAGCATCAAATACCCAATCCAGTCTGCTTAATGTTGAAACATTGCTTTCAACAGGGGCCGCAATTGAGAGGCAGAATCTTTCGATAAGTGCCGATTTTGCATCCGCATCACTTAAGAATTGCGTGACGAGTTGGTAAGGACCTGAAAACGAAGCAGGCTCATATTGCTTGCTAAAGAGGGGCTCTCTCTGTCCGTTGATAGAAATTTTTAGCAAAACCAGTTCTGCACGATCAGCGCTGATATCAGCTGCTAGGATTTTCATATTCTTATTACTCTTAGCTTTTTTTATAATTTAGAGTTTTATTATTGGTACTACAGTTTCTTAATGCTTTAGGAGTTGACGGGCTTGAGCCACCCGTCAAAGCATAGTTTTCTAACGTTACGTATTTCCAAGCCAGGCAGTATGATCACAATAAACAGCTGCTTTCTTCTTCGAAGTGATGCTATTTACAGGCATTGAAACGCCGCTAATCCAATCGATAACACGCTCGTGTTTCGACTGACCTGTGATGAAAATCAATAAAAAATCATTGTTGCTTAGGCAGGCTGAACTTAAGCTGACTCGTTCAGCTGGGGCCTTTGGAGCATTTGAAACCGCATGAACGGTCTCTTCAAGATTATGCACATGGCCCGGGAATAAACTTGCTGTATGGCCATCTTCACCCATACCCAAAAGCACCATGTCAAAACGCTCGACATTGCTTAGCAACGCACTGTAAGCATTTGCAGCTGCCTTTGCGCCTAGTTCGGATTGCATGAAGTGAATTTGCGACTGAGGGATAGAAACTTTGTTCAAAAAGCAGTCTTGTGCCATTACGCTATTACGTTCGGGGTCCGTCGCAGGTAAACAACGCTCATCACCTAAGTAGATATGCCAATTTTCCCAAGTGCTGCTCGACTCTGCAAGTTGTTGGTAGACATGTTTAGGCGTTGTTCCACCTGCAAGCACAATATGAAACGCACCTTTGGCAGAAATGGCAGCTTCGGCAGTGTTTAATATGTCTTGTGTGGCTTGCTCAGCTAGCTCTGTAGCATTAGGAAATAACTGCCATGCTGGTGTGATGGTGTCTGGCACTTCTGCGTTAGGTAAGGTCATGAATCAACTTCTGATAATTAATGAAGTGTTGATTTTCTCATTTGTACAAAACGATAGCTAGTTTGCCTATTGCTAATCTGGAGAAATATTACCTCTAACTAGCCTAACCATGATTGTATCGCTTCTTTCTGAGTTGGCAAAAATTCTGTCATCTGAGAATACAGTGGCAACAATGCCATTGCTGTTCACCGTGCTTGTCCAGTACAAGAAGGGTTGATGAAAAGGAAAAAACCGAGTATCGATTAATGGTTTGATATTTCGTAGCTTACGGTCAGGATCCACTAAGGTGAGCAGTTCGTTAGCAGTTGGTAGCCGCCAATCGCTAAAACCACAGTAGTTACTTTGATTCACACGCTCAGCATAGCTACTCGTGTTACAAAATGAAGTGGAATCATCGGGATTAAATCCGAAGCATGTGCTGTCAGCCCAGTCCAGTTCCGGATGCGCTCTGGGAGAGCCTGAAATCGCTTGCTCAGGCTGATACCAAATATAGGTGTCATGACCGTGCAGCGCGGTCGTTGGATCACGTTTTTCCCAGGTCAGTCCTGTAACATTATCTGCTACACACGCCCATTTCTTGGCATTGTTTTCAAGTGCTTCGCCCGCTGAATCTAATTTAACAAATTTGCTCTGATGAGTTTCTGTATCGAGATTGGAATGATCTTCAGAATCACTTGAAGATGCGTGTGCCGTTGAGGTAATTGTTAGCGTAATGAGCATCAAGCTGAGAATCCGCAAAGTAGGCACTAGCCCGCCTCGAAGATAATGGTAAAGAGCTGACATGAAAAATCCTTTTTATCTGGACAGCGATTAAATTGGCTTCTGAGGTAAAAATAATGACAAACGTTAGCTTTAGCCGTATCTATTAAGATAGCTGGTAAAAAAACGATGACCAGCGGGTAATTAGCTACCCCTTGACTAACTTAGTTTTGTCTTTTGGTTGCTTGGGCTTCAGTTTGGGTTGGTATCGATAGTGACCGGTAATTCTATACCTAAACAAAATATCATCGATAACAGGTCCGGCACCGATATTATGGGCAATTAAATGACGCGATGAATCCTCTTTACTTACCATATCCAAAACGACCCCAATGTGGGGGAGTTTCGGGCCTACTTGCCAGGTTACTAAGTCTCCTGGTTTGTAATCCCTTGGGTCATTTGTAATCGGTATTGATTCGCCTTTTCGTTCAAAAAAAGCCTGTAAGTTATAAACTCGCCTATGGTCAATATTGGTGTCAGGCCTACGCAACCCCCAACGCTTTTTGCTGGGGTATTTGCTGAAGTTCCTCTTTATATCTTCATGCACATCTTTTTGTAAGTCAATGCCGAGTTCTCGGTATGAGCGAATCACAACATCGGTGCAGACACCCATATCTTCAGGCACATCACCCATAGGATAAGCAATCTTTAGATAGCGTCCATCATAACGAACTCGGTGCATGGTTCTAGCAAGTGCTGCTTGAGCTAGCTCTTCTGCAAAAGTGAGTTCGACTTCAGGCTGTGTGGGGAGTGGTATCGTTTCTTCGTCTGGCGCATACGGATCTTCAGTTTCATTGGGGGGATAAAACCAACCATCCCGCATCGCGGTTACATCGGGTAAGTCGCCGTAGTCTGCTGTCATTGGGGGAATCGGCAAATCTCGTTTTACCATTTTGTCTTCCTGTTGTGAGCTAGGGTCACAGCCCGACAACAGAAATAGAGTGCAGCCTATTGCAAGGCTTGAAAGTGAAAAACGAAGGTTTAGATGCATAGTAGTAATGTAGGCTTTTTTTGTTATTATTCAAGTACAAAGCGTTACCATCTCGTAACAATATAAACGCTTTGAACTAAAAAGTAAGCAATTCCGCGTCTATTTGATATTGACGCCCTATGGTAAGTCAATTAGGCTGATTTTATATCTGATGATCATGGACTGATCTGATGACACAAACACAAAATAATAAGCCGCATTTATAGGAGTGTAAATGAGGCATTGAGGAGTGAAAATGGAAAAAATCTGGCTGGATAGCTATCCAAAAGGGGTTGGGCCTGAAGTTGATACCAATGAATACAGTTCATTGAATGATGTGATGAACATTAGTGTATCTCGTTTTGGTGAAAAACCTGCTTACGAGAATCTTGGTAAGGTATTAACTTATAACGATCTTGATGTTAAAACGGCGCAGTTTGCTAGTTATTTAACGCATGTCGCAGGGCTTAAAAAAGGCGACCATATCGCTATTATGCTTCCTAACTTGCTGCAATACCCCATTGCTTTGTTTGGTGCGCTTAGAGCCGGATTAACCGTTGTTAATACGAATCCTTTGTATACTGATCGCGAGTTGGAGCATCAGCTAAAAGACTCCGGTGCAAAGGCTATTGTTATTTTAGAGAACTTTGCTCATACGCTAACTAAAGTCATCGATAAGACTCAAGTCAAAACGGTAATCACGACTCAAATCGCTGATGTGGTTGGTTTCCCTAAATCTTTGCTGATTAATAGTATTGTAAAATATGTTAAAAAGATGGTTCCGGCCTTCAACCTGCCAGGTTCAATCAAGTTTAATCAAACACTTACCGAAGGCGCTAAATTTCCTTTTAATGAAGTGTCGGTTGGTCATGAAGATATTGCTTTTCTTCAGTACACGGGGGGGACCACCGGTTTATCAAAAGGTGCGGCACTAACTCACCGCAATATGATCGCCAATTTACTACAAGCTCATGTTTGGGCGGGTGGCGATCTAAGTGATGGTGAGGAATTAGTGGTCACCGCTTTGCCGCTTTACCATATCTTTGCGTTAACCGCGAATGCGCTTTTCAGCATGAAGATTGGTGCGAACAGCATGCTAATTACGAATCCACGTGATATGCCAGGTTTTGTAAAGCTGCTGAAAGGTCGTCAGTTTTCCTACATCACAGGCGTAAACACTTTATTCAACGGTTTAATTCATACACCAGGGTTTGATCAGTTAGATTTTTCAAATTTAAAACTATCACTCGGCGGCGGAATGGCGGTTCAGCGCTATGTAGCTGATGAATGGAAGCGTATAACAGGTTGCACTTTAGTAGAAGCCTATGGCCTGACTGAGAGCTCGCCTGCAGTGTGTATAAACCCAGTGACTCTCAAAGAGTTTAACGCTTCAATCGGACTTCCGCTGCCTTCAACTGAAATCTGTATTCGAGATGACAATGGCGTAGAGCTTGGCCTCAATGAGCCAGGTGAACTTTGTGTTCGTGGTCCACAGGTCATGAAAGGTTACTGGAATCGTCCGGGAGAAACGGCAAAGGTTCTAGATTCCGATGGTTGGCTAAAGACTGGTGATGTGGCGACGGTTGATGAAAATGGATTTGTTAAGATCGTTGATCGTTTAAAGGATATGATTATCGTTTCTGGCTTTAACGTTTATCCAAATGAAATTGAAGATGTTGCAGCTCTGCACCCCAAAGTTTTAGAAGCGGGTGCTATCGGTGTGCAAGATGATAAATCTGGCGAAGTGGTCAAGTTGTTTGTTGTTCGTAACGATGAGTCATTGACCGAAGAAGAGCTAATGGCCCATTGTAAGACAGAGTTGACGGGTTACAAACGCCCTAAACATATCGCTTTTCTAGATGAATTGCCAAAGACAAACGTTGGTAAGATTCTTCGTAGAGAATTACGCGATAAATAATTGTTTGTAGTTTGTTCTAGATATAAAAAATCCCCGTAGCGGTTAGCTCGGGGATTTTTTGTTTGCAAAGCTTATAGTTGCGGCCCTGCTTTTAGCAGTGCTTCACCAGCTTCTGTATCGATGTATTTAGTAAAGTTTTCAACAAACAACTTAGCTAAATCAGTCGCTTTTGAGTCCCACTCATCAGGATTTTGGTAGGTATCTCTCGGGTCTAAAATACCTGAATCAACATTAGGGAGCGCAGTTGGAACCGTAAGATTAAAGTAAGGAATGTTAGTCGTTTCAGCTGACTCAATGCTGCCATCTAAAATCGAGTTAATAATTCCGCGAGTATCTTTAATTGAAATTCGCTTACCGCTGCCGTTCCAGCCTGTATTAACAAGATAGGCTGTCGCTCCAGAATCTAGCATCCGCTTAACCAATATTTCTGAGTACTGAGTAGGGTGCAAACTTAAAAAAGCAGCACCAAAACAGGCAGAAAAGGTTGGGGTAGGCTCAGTTATGCCACGCTCGGTTCCAGCAAGCTTGGCGGTAAAGCCAGATAAGAAGTGATACTGAGTTTGCTCAGGCGTGAGTTTCGAAACAGGCGGTAAAACACCGAAGGCGTCTGCCGATAAGAAAATGACTTTCTTCGCTGGGCCGCCGCGTGAGTGAGGCCTAACAATATTTTCAATATGCTCAATCGGGTAGGACACTCGCGTGTTTTCAGTGCGAGAACCATCATCGAAATCGATACTAGAGTCCTCTCGAACCGTTACATTCTCAAGCAAGGCGTCACGGCGAATTGCTGCGTAAATTTCTGGTTCTGCTTCAGCACTTAACTTGATTGTTTTGGCATAACAGCCACCCTCAAAGTTGAACACACCCTCATCATCCCAACCGTGTTCATCGTCCCCAATTAAGGCTCTCTCTGAATCAGTAGATAGTGTGGTCTTGCCGGTGCCTGAAAGCCCAAAGAAAATAGCGGTGTCACCTTCTTTGCCAATATTGGCTGAGCAATGCATTGAAGCAATGCCTTTGAGAGGCAAAAAGTAGTTCATTATTGAAAATAAACCCTTTTTCATCTCACCGCCGTACCAAGTGCCACCAATCAGTTGAATACCTTGGCTAAGGTCAAACGCGACAAAATTTTCTGAGTTTAGGCCTTGGCTTTCCCAATTAGGATTGCTTGTCTTAGCACCGTTCATGACGACAAAGTCAGGTTCAAAATCTGCTAACTCAGCGTCAGTAGGGCGGATAAACATGTTCTTAACAAAATGAGCCTGCCACGCTACTTCAGTAATGAAGCGTACTTTCAAGCGTGAGTTTTCATTGGCGCCACAAAAAGCATCAATGATAAACAAACGTTTTTCTGAAAGCTGCTGACTTACTAATACCTGTAATTCAGCAAAAACCTCGGGTGACATGGCTTTGTTGTCATTTTTTCCTTGATCTGATCCCCCTTGCCCTGACCACCAAACGGTGTCGCGTGTCATATCATCACACACGATGTACTTATCTTTTGGTGAGCGCCCTGTAAATATTCCTGTATTTACATTGATGGCGCCGGTGTCAGTCTGAATGCCACGTTCATAACCTTCAAGGTCATCGCGTGTCTCTTCAGCAAACAAGGTGTCATAACTTGGATTGTGCAGAATCTCTCCTGGATTCTTTATTCCGTACTTAGAAACGTTAATTATAGTCATCGTTTTCTATAGTCCTTTAGAGTATTGGCTAACAATTACTTTCGGGTAGTTGCATATAGATACTCTGGGTTAAACAAAAACGCCCTGCTTGGCTGGGCAGGGCGTACGAAGGTAAATCTTAAATCATCATCCGATTAGGCAGCTACAATTGGAATGACCGTCTGCGCGGCTTTTGTGTAGCTTTCAATCTCATTGAAGTTTAGGTAACGATACACATCATCACCCATGGTCTCTAGGTCAGCAGCGTACTCCATGTACTCTTCAACCGTTGGAATGCGCCCCAAAATAGCGGCAACAGAGGCTAATTCCGCAGAAGATAGATAAACGAAAGCCCCATCACCTAAACGATTAGGGAAGTTACGGGTAGAGGTTGAAACAACCGTACTCTTTGCCGCAACTCGTGCTTGGTTACCCATGCAAAGCGAACAACCCGGCATTTCTGTTCTAGCTCCTACACGACCAAAGATACTGTAATAGCCTTCCTCAACCAGTTTAGCTTCATCCATCTTAGTCGGTGGAACCACCCATAGGCGAGTTGGTACTGGCGTCTTAAGCTTCTCTAGCAACTTACCTGCGGCACGGAAGTGACCGATATTGGTCATACAAGAGCCTAGGAATACTTCATCAATCTGCGTTCCTGAAACATCCGATAGCTTTTTCACATCATCAGGATCATTCGGGCAGGCTAGAATTGGTTCTTTGATTTCAGACATATTAATTTCAAACACTTTAGCGTATTCTGCATCAGGGTCTGCTTCTAATAGCTCTGGATTTGCTAACCATTCCTCCATCTTTTCGATACGTCTGCCGATAGTGCGAACATCGCCATAACCTTCTGAGATCATCCATTTCAGCATAACAATATTTGATGTGATGTATTCAGAGATCGACTCTTTTCCTAGTTTGATAGTGCAGCCTGCTGATGAACGTTCAGCCGATGCGTCGGATAATTCAAAGGCTTGCTCAACC
>CALHTA010000084.1 GCA_938038645.1 uncultured Thiotrichaceae bacterium | reverse complement strand
GTTCGTAAACCGTTCAACTCTCGAAAATTAATACGTCTCTAATGGCAAGATTGTTTGCTTTGCCTTTGGCATTCAGGATTAAAACAGCGATAATTCGACGTAATTTAGAATAAGCGATATTAATGAGCGAGATGTAATGATTGTAGGAATCGGAATTGATTTGGTCAAAGTCTCCAGAATAGCGTCTGTTTTAGAGAGGCATGGGCAACGCTTTATCGAAAGAATTTTGCATCCTAATGAATTACTGGTTTTTAACGCTCACAGTCACCCGTTAGCTTACTTTGCAAAACGCTATGCTGCCAAAGAAGCGTTAGCTAAAGCCTTGGGTACGGGAATTGCTAAAGGCGTAAACTTCAATGAAATTGAAACACAGTTAAATGAATTGGGGCGGCCCCATTTGGTTTTACACGGCACAACACTTGATAAGGCCAATGAGTTAGGCGTTAAACAATTATTTATTACACTTTCAGATGAGCAAGATTATGCTATCGCGAATGTGATCTTAGAAGGTTAAAGCATGAGTTACCACACGATTGAAACCCTTGTCGGAAATACTCCGTTGGTGCGCTTACAAAGGATACCTGGAAATACTTCGAATACTTTGTTAGTCAAGCTAGAAGGTAATAATCCTGGAGGCTCGGTTAAAGATAGAGCAGCGCTTAGTATGATTAAACATGCTGAGGCACGGGGTCAAATTAAACCGGGTGATAGCTTAATTGAGGCAACCAGCGGAAATACTGGCATTGCTTTAGCCATGGTTGCCGCTATTCGTGGTTATAAAATGAAGCTGCTGATGTCTGAGAGCATGAGTGAAGAGCGCAGAGCCTCTATGAAAGCCTATGGAGCTGAGATTATTTCAGTGTCTGCTGAACTTGGCATAGAAGGCGCCCGGGATATTGCTTTAGAAATGCAGGAAAAGGGTGAAGGCCTGGTGCTTAATCAGTTTGCCAATGCTGACAACCCAAGAGCCCATTATGAGTCGACTGGCCCAGAAATTTGGCGTGATACGGATGGCGGCATAACGCATTTTGTCAGCTCGATGGGAACCACTGGGACCATCATGGGTACCTCGAGATACCTTAAAGAACAAAATGCTGCAGTACAAATAGTCGGGGTACAGCCTGCGGGAGAAGATGATTCTATTCCTGGTATCCGTCGCTGGCCTGAAGAGTATTTGCCAAAGATTTTTGAAGCCGATCGAGTGGATCAAATTATTGATGTTACCCAGAATGAAGCTGAAGTGATGATGCGCCGCTTGGCTGTAGAAGAAGGAATTTTCTGTGGCGTTTCTTCTGGTGGTGGCGTTGTCGCGGCACTTAAACTTTCCGAACAGGTAGACAATGCAACTATTGTGAGCATAATCTGTGACAGGGGTGATCGTTACATCTCTACTGGGGTTTTCCCTTCATGAGCGATCAGTTGATAATAAGTCTGGAAACGGTTCCTGATATTGCAGCGCTGCGTGCCATTCATAAGCTTGAGGGTTTATCGGATGACGGTGTGTTAAGTGCCTCACTGCATTTATACAAGCAGCAGTTTGGAACAAAAGAGCTTCCGATTTATCAACAGCAGATCATATCCCTTGCCGTGGCTAAATGCTCCGGCGCAAAAGAAGTGTCATTGCACTGTCCTATCGAGTTAAAAAGTGAAGCGAATTTGCTTAGCTGGTTTAGTGATTTAATCGAGAAGGACATGAGTCTTATCTCTTGGGATATGCATGCTAGAGACAAACCTTTACTTAACTATCGATTACTCAAGCATGGTGTGATTTCTGAGTCGTTCAATAAACTGGATTTGCTAGGTTTAAAAGACAAATTATCAGAAGGCAATAGCAATGCTGTGGCGGATTTTGAAGGGCTATCGTTAAGTTTAGGTTTGCCAGAGTTTGAGGCTATGACTCAAGCAGAGCGTACCCAATGCTTTTTAAAAAGCCAGTTAGACACGGTTCATCAATCCAATCAAATTAAGGCACTGAACGCGTGCGCAATATTTAAAAAATACCAACTGATGAGTGGAGCTATTTCACTTGCAGATTTTGAGATGGTTTCTAAACAGCTAGGCGCTGCCATCAATCAAACGCAGATACAAAATTATGACTGAAACTTTACCACTTCAAGAATATACAGAGAAAGCGTACTTAGAATATTCAATGTACGTTATCCTTGATCGAGCATTGCCGCACATTGGTGATGGTTTAAAACCGGTTCAGCGGCGCATTATTTACGCGATGTCTGAGCTAGGTCTTTCATCAGGATCCAAGCATAAAAAATCAGCTAGAACGGTGGGTGATGTGCTGGGTAAGTTCCATCCCCATGGAGATAGCGCTTGTTATGAGGCGATGGTGTTAATGGCTCAGCCGTTTTCATATCGTTATCCTTTAGTTGATGGGCAGGGTAACTGGGGGTCTTCAGATGACCCGAAGTCATTCGCCGCAATGCGTTATACCGAGTCGCGTTTAACCCCTTATGCCAAGGTTTTGTTGCAGGAGCTTGGTCAGGGGACAGTTGATTGGAACCCCAACTTTGATGGCACATTAAACGAGCCAGCTTTGTTACCGTCGCGCTTACCGAATGTGCTATTGAATGGCGGTTCAGGTATTGCGGTGGGTATGGCAACGGATATTCCGCCGCATAATTTACGAGAAGTCGTCGACGCTTGCCTGCATTTGTTGGATAAGCCAGAAGCTAATTTAAAAGCCCTACAGCGATACATTAAGGGGCCAGATTACCCAACCTCTGCTGAAATTATCAGTTCGCCTGATGACATTGCAAAAATGTACGAAACAGGCTCAGGCAGTGTTCGGATGAGAGCGGTTTGGCATAAAGAAGATGCTGATATTGTCATTACAGACCTGCCGTATCAAACGTCTGGTAATAAGGTTTTAGAGCAGATCGCCCAGCAAATGAGGGCAAAGAAACTTCCTATGGTGTCCGATTTACGTGATGAATCTGATCACATGAATCCAACCAGATTGGTAGTGACGCCTCGCTCAAATCGTATTGATATGAATCAGCTTATGCTGCATTTATTTGCCAGTACTGATCTTGAGCGAACGTATCGCGTCAACATGAACATGATTGGTTTGGACGGGCGTCCAAAGGTTCGCAATTTGCGCGAAACCTTAATTGAGTGGCTAGAGTTTCGTCGGCAAACGGTAACCAAGCGCTTGCAATGGCGTTTAGAAAAAGTGCTGGATCGTTTGCATATCTTGGAAGGTCTTTTAATCGCTTATCTTAATATTGATGAAGTGATCATGATCATCCGTGAGGAGGATGAGCCTAAACCGGTAATGATGGCTCGTTTTGGAATTAGTGATACGCAAGCAGAAGCGATCTTAAACCTTCGCCTACGTAACTTAGCAAAGCTAGAAGAGTTTACGCTTCGCGCTGAGCAAGATGAACTCGAAGAAGAGCGTGAATACCTTGAAAGCCTTCTTAATTCGCCAGAGTTATTATCCAACCTAATTCGCGATGAGTTAAGACAGGACGCTGAGACTTATGGCGATAAACGACGTTCTCCTATAATGCAACGTGAAGCTGCGCATCAGCTAAATCAGGCTGAGCTAATGCCAAGTGAGCCGATCACCGTCGTACTGTCAAAAATGGGCTGGATAAGAGCCGCTAAAGGGCATGACATAGACCCGCAAGGCTTAAATTACAAAACAGGGGATGAATTCCTATCGTCTGCGCAAGGTCGATCGAATCAACAGGTAGTCTTGATGGACAGTAGTGGGCGAAGTTACTCCCTAGGGGCGCATACTTTACCGTCTGCGAGAGGTCAGGGTGACCCATTAAGTGGTTACTTTACACCGCCTGCGAATGCTGTTTTCTCGAAGGCATTAATGGCCGCAGATAATCAGTATCTATTGATGGCCAGTAGTTGGGGCTATGGTTTTATCTGTCAGTTTAGTGAGCTGCTCAGTCGTACGAAAACCGGCAAGGCAATCGTTACACTGACCAAAGGCGGGGAGTTGTTAACACCGAGCCCAATTGATTCCATTGAGAACTATTACCTCGCAGCAGTCACGTCTGAGGGTTATCTTTTATTGGTTAAGGCAGAAGATGTTCCTCAGCTTTCAAGAGGGAAAGGGAATAAAATAATAAACATTCCTGCGGCTAAGCTGAAAGCAGGTGACGAA